>JAFQLA010000159.1 GCA_017396725.1 Oscillospiraceae bacterium | reverse complement strand
GTGAAAGCGGTCATCGTCAATTCTCCCAATAACCCCTCCGGTGTGGTGTTCTCTGCCGAAACGGTGGAAAAGCTCTCCGCAATGCTGCGTGCCGCGGAAGAAAAGTATGGTCACACCATTTACCTCATCGCCGACGAGCCTTACCGTGAGCTGGTGTATGACGGCGTGGAAGTGCCTTGCCTCACCCGCTATTATGCTGATACTATCATCTGCTATTCCTGGTCCAAGTCGCTCTCTCTCCCCGGTGAGCGCATCGGCTACCTTGCCGTGAGTCCCAAGATGGCGGATGCGGGGAATGTGTTCGCGTCCATCGCAGGCGCCGCCCGTTCCTGCGGCTATGTGAATGCCCCGAGTCTTATGCAGCGGGTGGTGGAAAAGTGCATGGGCGCCACCGCCGATATCTCCGCCTACAAGGCAAACCGCGACGCTCTTTATGAAGGCCTCACGGCTGCCGGCTACACCTGCGTCAAGCCTGACGGCGCCTTCTACCTCTTCATCAAGGCCCCCGAAGCGGATGCCAACGCCTTCGCTGAGCGGGCCAAGAAGCACGAGCTTTTGATCGTTCCCAGCGATGATTTCGGCGTGAAGGGCTATGTCCGCGTGTGCTACTGCGTGTCCATGGAGCAGATCCAAAAGTCTCTCCCCGCCTTCAAGGCGCTGATGGATGAATACAAAAAGTAATTTAAGCAATAAAAAATACCCGCCGTTTTCAAAACGGCGGGTATTTTTGTTGTTTTCTCAGGCAACGCTCAGGATCTCATTGAGAGCGGCAACTTCTTCTTCCGTCAGGGGGAAGTACTCATCGCCCCATGTGAAGGTGGCGATGGAGGGATTATAGATAAACTGGAGGGAGAAGCCGTTATCGGCATAGATGGTCACCACCCGCTGATCTTTGTGCCAGATGGGAGAGGTATCGTCAGGTGTGAGGTCATTGGTATAGACCATGCCGTATCCTTCGCTGTAGAAAATATCCTCGTTGCCCATGGTCTCTTTCCAAAGGTCGGCAAAGCGCTGCTCGTGAGCGGCAAGACCCATGTCTTCCTTTTCGGTGAGAATGTCGCAGAGTCTATAAATGGTGTCAGCATCGGTGATGGTGAGAAGTTCTTCCCAGTTGGCGTCCTGCACCGTCACCTTTTCCGCCTGCTGGGGCAGGAGGAAGGCTTGCAGCATGGCCTCCGACTTGCCTTCGGTGATGAAGATCAGCACGGGACCGGAAGAGGTGTAGAACTCGTAGCCGTCCTTGGTCTCCACGATGCAGATGGAGTCCAGATCCGGATACGCGGCAAAATGGTACACGGGGCAGCCCACAAGGCTGTCATCGCCGCAGACGGCTACGGCGCCCATGGGCTCGCCGAGATCCGCTTCGGTGATGCGATAGGTATTTTCCGCGGTGAGGCCCATGTCATCTTCCCCTACAAGGCCGTAGGCCTTGCGGTCTTCAAAGCTGATGGGGAAGTAGGTGGCGGAGGAGGAGCTGAGGGACATGCCGTGCGCCGTGGATTGCTGCACATCGCCGGTCATAAAAGTGCCGCCGATCTCCGTGTAACCCATGTCGGCAAAGCAAACAGGCAGCCCCACTTGTCTACAAAATGCCAGCACAGCGTCCACCTCTTC
>JAFQLA010000158.1 GCA_017396725.1 Oscillospiraceae bacterium | reverse complement strand
AGCCGATCTTGCGGCTGATGACCACGATCTCCTGCTTATCCATGCCGATGAGAGGGCGCAGAACAGGCATATTGCAGGCATCGTCGCTGACGGCGATGGCTTCCATGGTCTGGGAGGCTACCTGGCCCAGGCACTCACCGGTGATAAGGCACTTGGCGCCCACTTTCTTTGCCAGAGCTTCGGAAATGCGCATCATGAAGCGGCGCATGATAAGGGTGAAATATTCTTCGGGGCAGTTGCGGCGGATCTCCTCCTGGATCTCGGTGAAGGGGATGAGATGCACATTCATGCGGCCGCAGTATGCGGTAAGCAGGCGAGCCAGCTCCAGCACCTTATCTTTGGCAGCCTCAGAGGTATAAGGGGGAGAGATGAAGTGGATCATCTCCAGCTGCACGCCGCGCTTTGCCATCATGTAGGAAGAGACGGGAGAGTCGATGCCGCCGGAGAGCAGGGAAAGGCCCACACCGCCGGCGCCCAGAGGCAGACCGCCCGCGCCGGGCACGGCGGGGCCGTGTACATAGGCCGCGGTTTCGCGGATCTCACAGTGAACGGTGATATCGGGATTGTGGACATCCACCTGCAGGTGGGGATAAGCATCGTCCAGCTCGCCGCCAACCCACTGGCTCAGCTCGATGGAACTCATGGGGAAGGTCTTGTCGGCGCGGCGGGACTCCACCTTGAAGGTCTTGGCGGCAAGGAGCTCGTCATTGAGGTAGGTCTTGACGGTTTCAAGGATGGCTTCCTTGCTCTTTTCGCAGGGCAGGCAGCGGGCCACGGCAATGATGCCGAAAATCTGCAGGCAGCCGGCGTAAGCGCCTTCCATGTTGCAGTTTTCGTTCTGGGGCTCCACATAAATGGTGCTCTGCTTGGAATAGATCTTGAAGCTGCCGCAGTGACGCAGGCGGCGGCGGATATTGGCGATCAGCTTATCTTCAAAGCTGCGGCGGTTAAGGCCTTTGAGCACTACCTCGCCCAGCTTCAGAAGGAAAATTTCCTGACTCATGATATGTATCCTCCTTGGCGCAAAATCAATTCTTGACGCTTTCTTCCAGCGGCTTGGTCAGGCTCACGGAGATCTGAATGCCGAATTCACCCACGCTCTGCTGCACAGCCTTGAGGAACTGCTGGCACTTAGGGGTGATGCCGTGGAGGAAGTGAATGTCGATAACGGCATAGGTAAATTCCATGTCGGGGAAATACTGAGCGAACTGAGCGCAGCGAAGGTAGGAGATGTAGGAGTTGAGCTTATCCTGCAGCGCCTGGAGATGGAGCTGCTCGCTTTCCCAGGTGAGATGGTCGCTGATAAGAAGGGCGATACCCTTTCCGTCAGGGGTGACGGCCTGAGAGTCAACGATGGTGGGGTCGGTGATAGACATAGAGAAAATCCTTTCGGTGTTTATTTCAGAATATCGGTATTGCGGTACTGCAAAGCTTCCGCAAGATGATGCGCTTCGATGTTTTCCGCGCCGTCCAGATCGGCGATGGTGCGGGCCAGGCGCAAAATGCGGTCATGGGAGCGGGCGGTGAGACCAAGGCGTTCAAAAGCGCCCCGCATCAGTTTTTCGCCTGCGGCGTCCAGCTTGCAGAAGCGACCGATCATGGCAGGCTCCATGTAAGCGTTGCAGGTGACGGAGGTACCGGCAAAACGGGCTTTTTGCTTTTCCCGGGCAGCGTTGACCCGCTTGCGGATCTCAGCGGAGGATTCCGGTGTGTTTTGACGGCGCATGGCTTCGTATTCTACGCTGGGCACCGTCACATGGAGGTCGATGCGGTCCATGAGGGGGCCTGAGATCTTATCCACATAGCTGCGGCGGGAGCTTTCCGTGCAGCGGCAGCGGCCCGAAGGGTGACCCCACCAGCCGCAGCGGCAGGGATTCATGGCGCAAAGCAGCTGGAAGCGGCTGGGGAGATGGATGGTGCCGCTGGCGCGGGCGATGGTGACGCAGCCGTCTTCCAGAGGCTGGCGCAAGATCTCCAGCGCGGTTTTATCGAATTCCGGCAGCTCGTCCAAAAAGAGCACGCCGTTATGAGCAAGGGAAATTTCGCCCGGACGGGGCACGGTGCCGCCGCCTGCAAGAGATACAGGGGAGGCGGTGTGATGGGGAGAACGGAAGGGGCGGGTGGACACCAGCGGATTTTTGGAATCGCTGAGTCCTGCCACGGAATGGATCTCGGTGGTCTCCAGCGCTTCTTCCCGGGTGAGATCGGGCAGGATGGAGGGAAGGCGGCGGGCCAGCATGGATTTGCCTGCGCCGGGGGAGCCGATCATCAGCACATTGTGGCCGCCTGCCGCGGCGATCTCCAGGGCGCGCTTGATATTTTCCTGCCCCATAACCTCGGAAAAGTCGGGCATAGGACGATCGGATTCTTCGGGCACCCAGCGCGCCGCGGGCGTCATGGGAGTTTCTCCGCTGAGATGGGCGATGAGCTGTGCCACATTTTCCACGCCGTATACGGTGAGCCCATCGGCAAGGGTGGCTTCCGCCGCGTTTTCCGCGGGGACATACAGCTCGCTGATGCCGCAGTTTCTGGCGGCCAGCGCCATGGGAAGCACGCCGCACACACCCCGCAGGCTGCCCGTAAGGGACAGCTCGCCCAAAAAGGCGGCGGATTTCTTGGGGGCTTCGATCTCGCCCTTGGCGGCGAGGATAGCGATGAGAATGGGCAGGTCATAGAGCGTACCGCCCTTTTTCTGACTGGCGGGGGCAAGGTTTACCGTGATGCGGCCCACAGGGAACTGCGCGCCGCAGTTTTTGGCGGCCGAGCGCACGCGCTCGCGGGATTCCTTCACTGCCGCGTCGCCAAGGCCCACGATGTCAAAGGCGGGCAGGCCGCCGGAGAGAAAACACTCCGCGGAAACACTGTATCCCGCAATGCCCTGCAGCCCCATGGAACGGACGGTCACGACCATATGCCCACCTCCTTGTCACATACTTATTCATCATCATACTACCACAAACAAGGGCGGTAGAAAAGCTTGTTTTTCAAAAAACGGCGAAAAGAAATATTATTGTGAATTTCATTGTGAAATAAATGGCGAAATTTGCACATTTTTTATAAAACTTCCGTTTACATAGCGGAAAGCAAGTGCTATAATGCATTTGTATACTTATCATTACGCTGCGTAATATGCGCAGCATTACAAACGGAGGTCACTATGGCAAGAAAAATGAAGTCCATGGATGGCAACAACGCAGCCGCTCACGTATCTTATGCGTTCAGTGAAGTTGCAGCCATCTACCCCATCACTCCCTCCAGCCCCATGGCGGATTTTGTAGACCAGTGGTCTGCAAATGGGCTGAAGAACATCTTCGGCACTACCGTCAAGGTAGTGGAAATGCAGTCTGAAGCCGGCGCAGCCGGTGCAGTGCACGGTTCTCTGGGCGCAGGCGCTCTGACCACCACCTACACCGCTTCCCAGGGCCTTCTGCTGATGGTTCCCAACATGTACAAGATCGCAGGCGAACAGCTGCCTACCGTTTTCCACGTCAGCGCCCGTACCGTTTCCACTCATGCACTGAACATCTTCGGTGACCACAGTGACGTTATGGCTTGCCGTCAGACCGGTTTCGCTATGCTGTGCGAAGGCAATGTACAGGAAGTTATGGACCTTTCTCCCGTAGCTCATCTGGCAGCTCTCTCCGGCAAGGTTCCCTTCATCAACTTCTTCGACGGTTTCCGTACCTCCCACGAGATCCAGAAGGTCGAGACCTGGGATTACGCCGACCTCGCCGACATGCTCGACATGGACGCCGTAAACGAGTTCCGTCAGAAGTCCCTCAACCCCAACCATCCCGCTCTTCGCGGT
>JAFQLA010000157.1 GCA_017396725.1 Oscillospiraceae bacterium | reverse complement strand
CATTTCGCATGACTATGCTCTTCGATTTTTACGGCGAACTCCTGACTGACCGCCAGAAAGAGTTCTATGATCTCTATTATAATGAGGACCTTTCCCTTGCCGAGATCGCCGAGAACTATGGGATCTCCCGTCAGGGCGTCCGCGATGTTATCGTCCGTGCCGAAGGCATCATGACCGACATCGAGGATAAGACCGGCCTTATCAAGCGCTTCATGCAGATGCGCAGCCATCTGGACACTATCGAAGAAGCCGCAAACGAACTCAAGACCATCAACTACCGTCAGTATGAAGACGACCGCCTTTCCGCGCTGGCTGATAAGCTTCTGGACGCTGCTGCCGCGCTGAAGGAATAAGCAAGGAGATTTTCCATGGCATTTGAGAACCTTTCCGAAAAACTGAATGCCACATTTAAAAAGCTGCGCGGCAAGGGCCGTGTGTCCGAGGCCGATGTCAAAGAGGCCATGCGCGAGGTGCGCCTCGCCCTTCTGGAAGCCGACGTCAGCTATAAAGTGGTCAAGGACTTTATCGCACAGGTATCTCAGCGCTGTACCGGCGCGGATGTGCTGGAAAGCCTGACCCCCGCCCAGCAGATCATCAAGATCGTCAACGAAGAGTTGACCGGCATGATGGGCGGCGCCAACGCCAAGATCACCTTCGCCTCCAAGTCTCCCACCGTCATTATGATGGTCGGTCTGCAGGGCGCAGGTAAAACCACCAACTGCGCAAAGCTGGCAGGCTTTCTCCGCAAGCAGTACGGTAAGCGCCCCCTGCTGACCGCCTGCGACGTGTACCGTCCCGCCGCTATCACGCAGCTGCAGGTAGTGGGTAAGCAGCTGGATATCCCCGTTTTCGAAATGGGCCAGGGCAACCCCGTTACCATTGCGCAGGAAGCTATCAAGTACGCCAAGGATCACGGCAACGATGTGGTCTTTTTGGATACCGCAGGCCGCCTGCATATCGATACCGAGCTCATGGATGAGCTGAAAAACATCAAGAGCGCCGTCCTCCCCACCGAGATCCTTCTGGTGGTGGACGCCATGACCGGTCAGGACGCTGTCAACGCCGCTACCGCCTTTGATGAGGCGCTGGGTATCGACGGTGTGCTCCTTACCAAGACCGATGGCGACGCCCGCGGCGGTGCGGCTCTCTCCATCAAGGCTGCCACCGGCAAGCCCATCAAGTTCATCGGTACCGGCGAAAAGCTGGATATGATCGATCATTTCCATCCCGATCGCATGGCCTCCCGCATCCTTGGCATGGGCGATATGCTCTCCTTCATCGAAAAGGCCGAACAGAGCTACGATGAAGAGCAGGCCAAAAAGCTGGAAGAAAAGCTGTAGAAAAACCGCTTTACCCTTTCCGACTATCTCGATCAGATGCAGCAGCTGACCCGCATGGGCGACCTGCAGCACATGATGAGCATGCTGCCCGGTCAGCTGGGCCGCCAGTTGGAAGGCGCCAATATCGACGAAAAGGTATTTGACCGCCAGAAGGCGATCATCTACTCCATGACCCCGATGGAACGCGAAAATCCCCAGATCCTCAATGCCAGCCGCAAAAAGCGCATCGCCGCAGGCTGCGGCCAGCAGGTCGCTGATGTAAACCGCCTGCTCAAGCAGTTTGAAATGGTGCAGCAGCTGACTAAGCAGATGTCCAAGGGCAAGCTCCCCGCAGGCCTCGCCAACCTCACCGGTATGGGTGGTTTGGGCGGCATGAAGAGCATGGGCAAAATGCACGGCTTCGGCCGCAAAAAACGCCTGCGCTAAGCAGACACCTTACCGTAAATAAGTGCTCAAGCATTTATTATAAAAGAAACTTTATATAATAAAAAATTTTTGGAGGAAACAAATCATGGTTAAGATCAGACTCAGAAGAATGGGCGCAAAGAAGTCCCCCTACTATCGCGTTGTCGTTGCTGATTCCCGCTATCCCCGCGATGGCCGCTTCATCGAAGAAATCGGCACCTACAATCCCTGCGTAGCTCCCGCAGAAATCAAGATCGACGCTGACCGCGCCAAGGAATGGATCAAGACCGGTGCACAGCCCACCGAAACCGTTCGCGCTCTTCTGAAGAAGGTAGACGTACTGTAATCACACCCCGGAGGACAATCATGAAGGATTTGTTGCTCTACATCGCCAAAAACCTTGTAGACGATCCTGATGCGGTCACCGTAACGGAAGTTCAGGGTGATGACGAGCTGACTCTGGAATTGCGCGTCGCTCCTGATGACATGGGTAAAGTTATCGGTCGTCAGGGCCGTATCGCCAAAGAGATCCGCACCGTTGTGCGCTCCTATGCGCAGCGCACCGGCGTTAAGGTTTCTGTTGATATTGTAGATTGATCTTTAAGATCGCAGCACTTGCCCGGCAGGAATCTGCCGGGCAAGTTTTTTATCGTTGCCAGCAGAGAAAAAATCAAGTATAATGGTTGTGTATGGGAAATGACAGCTCACGCGACATGACAAGCGCATTCCCTTTTCACACTCTGCTGTTTAAGACAAAGGAGACTCATTTATGCTTCAGGAATATATCGAAGTAGGCCAGATCGTCAATACCCACGGCATCAAGGGTGAAATCAAGATCAATCCTCTGGGATTTGACCCCGAATTCATCGCAGGCTTCAAAACTTTGTATATTGACGGCGTGGCCGTGCGTCCCACCTCCCGCCGCATTCACAAAAATACCGTGATGATCATGATCCCCGGTGTCAACGATATCGATACCGCTCTTACTTATAAGAATAAGATCGTTTCCATCCGCCGCAAGGATGCCCACCTTCCCAAGGGCGAATATTTCGATGAAGAACTCAAGGGCATGCAGGTTTACGATTACTTCCCCCGCCGCCTCATCGGCACGCTGGATGAAGTTCTCTCCTACCCCGCCCACAAGATCTATGTGGTCCACGGTGAGGGCAAGGAATATCTCATTCCCGCCGTGCCCGATGTCTTTATTCAGGAGATCCACATGGACGAGAACAAAATGATCGTACGCATGATGAAGGGACTGGAAACCGATGCGCATTGATATCATGACCCTTTTCCCCGACGCTGTGGATGCCATGATGAACATCAGCATCCTCGGCCGGGCACAGCAGCGCGGACACATCACCATCAAAACCCACCAGATCCGCGATTACACCACCAACAAGCAGATGCAGGTGGATGACTATCCCTACGGCGGCGGACGCGGCGCCGTAATGCAGGCCGACCCTCTCTACCGCTGCTGGGAGCATATCTGCGAAGAAGCCGGCAGCCGCGGACATACTATTTATATGTCTCCCTGCGGCCGTGTTTTCAACCAGGAAGTAGCAAAGGAGCTTAAAGCGGAATACAGCCACCTGATCCTTGTCTGCGGCCATTACGAAGGGATCGACCAGCGCTTTATTGATGAGTGCGTGGACGAAGAGCTCTCCGTAGGCGATTTTGTCGTTACCGGCGGTGAGATCCCCGCCATGGCTGTAGCGGACGCTATCTGCCGCATGGTACCCGGCGTTCTTTCCGAAGAGGTGTGCTTCACCGATGAATCCCATTGGAATAACCTGCTGGAATACCCCCAGTACTCCCGTCCCGATGAGTGGCACGGCCGCAAAGTCCCCGCCGTTCTCCTTTCCGGCCACCACGGCAATGTGGACGCCTGGCGCAAAAAAGAAAGCTACAAGCGCACCATGCTCCGCCGCCCCGATCTTTTCGCCCGCTTTGATGAATCTCAGCTCAAGACCAAGCAGGAGCGAAAGATCCTGGCGCAGGCTAAAGCAGAACTCGCGCAGGAAACCGAAGAATAAATTGCAAATTTTCAACAATGGCAAATCACTCCGCGGATGATTCGCGGAGTGATTTTTTTGCTATCGTTTGTAAATATTTTGTAACCTTCTCCTCCATCCTCAACGCAAGCAAAACAGGGGTTTTCTCCGCACAAGTGGAGGCTATTCCCATTAAAAGCTCCAAAAAACTTGACAAAATCGGGTAAAGGTGTTATACTGCCCCTTGCTTCAAGATGGTAACAAAAGTTACAACTCGTTTTCAATCTGTAATTTCTGGCATAGAATATACCGGATTTGGAAACACTTGGAACCGAAAACATCTCAGGAGGAACCTTTGAAATGCTTGAAAACACATGCGCAAAAATGAAGCTTTTCTTTCAAAAGCACATTTTGTTGTGTGTAGCCGGCGTACTGCTTACTGCTATTTGTGCTTTGGCTACCTTTAACGCCGAGGCTCTTTATGTCCTCACCACCGAGGATGGTACCTACGCTATCACGGATCGTGACACTCTCAACGCCATCCGTGCCCGTCAGGTTGTCATTGGCAATTACCGCGCAAACGGCACTGATATTTATCTTTCTCAGGGCCAGAGCGTAGCCATTGAATATGACGGCGCTACTATCGCAACTTCCGCAAAGAATGAAACCGTTGCCGCTCTTTTGAGCCGCCTCAACATCAGCGTCAGCCCCCTTGAAATCGTGGCGATCGATGAAAGCAGCGAAACGGTCATCATCACCGTCGCATCTGACATCGCTTTCTATGAAAGCATCACCGAACCCGCTTACTATGAAACTGAGCGTGTTCCCAATCCCGACATGCCTAAGGGCGCTGAAAAACTGGTCCAAACCGGCCACGATGGCACCCAGACCGCTGTTTACGAAGTGGTCTATGCTGACGGTAAGCTTCTCTCCCGCCAGCTGGTGGAGATCGCAGAATGCACCGCCCAGAATGAGATCATTGAATACGGCACGGCCGTCACTTCCGTGGAATCTTCTGACCGCATCTCCTTTGTCACTACCAACGAAGACGGCACCGGCTATCTCACCATGGCCTCCGGCGCGACGCTCTCTTTCTCCAAGGTAATGGGCGTCACCGGCACCGCCTATACCGCAGGCGTCGGCAGCGTCGGCACCATGACCGCAACCGGCACCAGAGTCCATGTGGGTACTGTAGCCGTGGATAAGCGTGTCATCCCCCTCGGCACCCGTATGTATATCGTCAGCAACGACGGCCGCTATTCCTATGGCGTCGCCGTAGCGGAAGATACCGGTGTTCGCGGCAACCATGTAGACCTTTACTTCAACACCTATCAGGAGTGCATCAACTTCGGCCGCCGCGCCTGCACCGTTTATATTCTGGAATGATCCCCATCTGAAGCCACACATCCCGGTCATACTTGACCGGGATGTTTTTATTTTGCTATAATAGAGCCACTATTAAAAAGGCGGTCGGCTTTTATGAATCTTTGCGATCTCAATACCATCAAGGCGCTGCTGCAGCGCCACGGATTCCGTTTTTCCAAATCCATGGGGCAGAACTTCCTCATCGACGAATCCGTGCCTTACGATATTGCGGAGTCCTCCGGCGCCGGAGAGGAAAACGGCGTTCTGGAGATCGGCCCCGGCATCGGCTCTCTTACCAGCCAGCTTTGCCAAAGAGCAGGCAAGGTAGTCTCCGTGGAGTTGGATAATACTCTTCTCCCTATCCTTGCCGAAACCATGGCAGAATATGATAATTTCACCCTCGTCAGCGGTGATATTCTCAAAACCGATATTCCCGCTTTGGCAGATGAACATTTTGCGGGTCTGCAGCCTATGGTCTGCGCCAACCTCCCCTACAATATCACCACCCCCGTGCTGACCGCGCTTTTGGAGGCCAAGCGCTTCTCCCGCCTTACGGTCCTCATCCAGAAAGAAGTGGCCCAGCGCATCAGCGCAAAGCCCGGCACCGCGGATTACGGATATTTCACCGTTTTCATGCAGTATTATACCCGGCCCGAGCTTCTTTTCGATGTACCCAACACCTGCTTCATCCCCCAGCCCAAGGTCACCTCGTCCGTGCTGCGCTGCGATGTGCGTACCGCTCCCGCCGTGGAACTGCACTGCCCTGAAAGCTTTTTCTTCCGCACGGTAAAGGCCGCTTTCGCCCTGCGCCGCAAGACCCTTCTCAATAGTCTCCAGACCGGTTTTTCCAATCTGGATAAAGCCCGGCTGGCAGATGCTATCGCGCAGTGCGGCTTTGAGCCTTCCATCCGCGGTGAAAAACTCTCTCTTGCGGAATTCGCCCGCCTTGCTGACACGCTTTACGCCATGCAGTAATCAAAAGAAAGGATATCGCCTATGGAATCCAGAGTCGCCGTTATCGGCATCATTGTAGAAAACCCCGATTCCGTCCAGAACCTCAATGAGATCCTGCACGAATACGGTTCTTATATCGTGGGCCGCATGGGGATCCCTTACCGTGAAAAAGGCATCCACATCATCAGCATCGCTATTGACGCACCGCAGGATGTGATCAGCGCCCTTTCGGGAAAGATCGGCCGGCTGGACGGTGTCAGCGCCAAGACCGCCTATTCCAATGTGATCACCACCGCATAAAAAAATCCTCCGCATCCAAGCGGAGGATTTTTATTTATTTTTGTTTATAAGTAATCGCGGATCTCCGCGAGAGTATGTACTTCGTAATCAATCGCGATGTCCGCAGGCGCTTCTTTTCGGTCAGGATTAAACCAGCAGGTCTTCATGCCAAAAGCTCCGCCGCCGCGGATATCCGCCGTCAGCGAATCGCCAATGATGACCGTTTCTTCGGGATGCACATTAAGCCGGGCAAAGCAAGCGGCAAAAAACTGCGGCGCCGGCTTGGAAACACCGATCTCCTCGGATGTGAAAACCTTTTCCACATGCGTGATAAGTCCCGCTGTGGTGAGCCGCGTGACCTGCTGATAATGGGGTGCGTTGGTGGTAACGAAAACGCGATAACGGGAAGCAAGATATTCCATGATCTCTCCCGCGCCATCCACCTTCACCGCGCTGACGGCCAGCTTATCGTGGAAAACGGTCTCAAAAGCAGGCCCATCGCCTTTGATGCCAAGCTCGGCAAAAATACGGTTCCAGCGGATCTTCCACAAGCCTTCCCGCGTCAGTTCCCCCCGCTCGATGGCAAGCCACATCTCATTGTTGATCTTTAAAAACACCGGAAACATGGACTCTTCATACACCATTCCGAATTCCTTCATAGTCTCCTGCATAGCCTGCTTGGCACAGGCACGAAAATCCAGCAGCGTATCGTCCACATCAATAAAAACGGCTTTGATCATCCTTCACTCTCCGCAAAGTTCTTCAGCGTATCTCCCGCAAGACGGTAGATCGTCCAATCCCGCATGGGTTCTGCCTGCAGCCGCAGATAAAAATCAATACTGGGCTTATTCCAATCCAGGCACACCCATTCCATTCTTCCGCAGCCCCGCTCACAGGCAATACGGGCAAGGGCGCGCAAAAGACCTTTTCCGCAGCCTTTGCCGCGATACTCCGGAAGCACGAAAAGATCCTCCAGATAGAGCCCCGCGCGGCCCTGGAAAGTAGAGAAATTGTGAAAAAAGAGGGCAAACCCCACTTCCTTACCGTCCACCACGGCAAAAAGGACTTCTGCGTGCTTTTTCACAAAAAGCTCTTCTTCCAGCAGTTCCGCCGTGGACACCACTTCAGAGGAAAGTTTTTCATATTCGGCAAGTCCCTTGATAAACTGCAAAACCAGCGCGCCGTCACCTTTTTCCGCGAAACGGAATGTTACACCCATAGCCATGCCTCCTGCTGCCTTTTTTAGGAGTATATCACAGGAGAGAAAAAAAGAAAACACCGCCCCGGCATTTTACCAAGGCGGTATCCTCAATTTATACAGCCAGCTGCTCCACGGTCTTGCCTGCAAGGATCGCGTCGCAGTAGCAATCGGTGCAGCGCTTATAGGCTGCAAAAAGACGCCTCGCCCTCTCCTCATTGCCATAGACCTTCCAGATACCGCAGCACTTGAAATCATTGCCGTGATGGTCAATGAAGCCCTGCACATCTTCGGGAGGATAACCGAGAAAAAGTCCGATCTCATGGGGAAACTCCTCCCGGATATTCAGGCGGTGGATCAGCTCCAGAATGCACTTTTCCTCCCTGAGATCGTTATAGCCTGCCCTCCGCAGAATATTCAGCACTTCCTGCCGCGAAAAATCCTCCCGCAGCATTTCCGGGCGGTACAGATAGACCAGCACACGCTTTGCGTCATACCGCAGAGGGATCAGGCGGATCCCCTTGGGAACCAGCAATCGGTTGATCCTGCGAACCGCGCGAAGAAACTGCTCCTTTGATTCATAAGGGCAAGTGAAAAGCGCCGCCGTTTTGATCGCCGCCAACGTGGGCGCGCTGTGTTTTACCAGATATGCTTCACTCATACATTCTCCTTATGCTGCGTGCTTTTCCAAAATGGCCTTCAGTGCGGACTTGGAACTGGAATGCGACCGCTCGATGATAGTCTTGCTTCCCTTTGTTTCGCTCAGGGCATACTGAAGCATTTTGTGGGAAAGCGTGTTGGTAAAAAGCACCATGAGATCAGGATTCCCGATCTGATTTTTCATGCCGCTTCTGAAATAGATAAATATCTTTGCGTCACAGTCGTACTCCTGACACAGTTTTTTATACTGCGGGATCATACATTCATTTCCCCCTATGATCACAATACTCATATGCTTCTCCTTTCCTCTTGCGTCAACTGCCATTAGCATGCGGAAAAAGCTGAAAAACATTCTGAGTTAGCCAACGCTAACTTATATTCGTATTATAGTTAGCCGCCGCTAACTTGTCAAGACTTTCCAGCAAAAAGTTCAAAAATTACTTCAGTTGATTTATCTTGATATTTATGGTATTTTATAAAGAGAGAATTCTGCAAATCATCTCAAAGAGGTGTTGTTATGAAGCTTTATATCGCAGGCGGCGGCAATGAGTATGGCCGCGTTTGTTTCCTCGTGCAGGGCGAAACCACTTCCTTCCTGGTAGATTGCGGCAATATCCCTGTCAACGACATTCCTGAATACCCTCACCTTACCCCCGAGCAGATCGCGTCCATTGACTGCGTGTTCCTTACCCACTCTCATTCCGGTCATGCCGGCGGCATCCCCTGGCTGCTGGAACAGGGCTATAAGGGCCCCGTGGTAGCTTCCGAGCCCACCCTTTCCCAGCTTCCTTTCCCGCTGGAAAATCCTGTAAAGCTGGAGGATATCTGTCCCGGCCGCTTCGGTGAATTCAACGGCATCGGTATTCATTGGGGCCGCAGCGGTCACTGCCGCGGCGCCGTCTGGTATTCCTTCACGCTGGAAGGCAAAACCATCCTCTTCTCCGGCGACTATGCCGAGATCTCCATCGTCTACGCCGGAGACGATATCCGCCACCGCACGGCTGATTTCGCTGTTCTGGACCGCGGCAACAGCTATTTCAAAACCGCAGAGGACTGCAGCTTCAACGATCTCATCGATCATGTAAGCAGACTCACCCAAAAGTACAAGTTGCTTCTTTTCCCTGTACCTAAATACGGTTACGGCGCGGAGCTTCTGCGCTGGCTGCACCGCAATTTCCCCGATTCTCCCTGCTACATGGATGAACATCTCATCACCGAGCTCCAGCGTACAGAGGGCCGCTTCTGGCACAAATCCCCTCCCGGCCGCATGGTCACCCTGGCTTCTCCCCTCAAGGGCGATGAGACAAAGGGTTTCCTTTTCATCAGCGATCCCCAGCTTTCCTCTGACTATGCCCGCAGCATCGTAGAGCATGTCCTTGCCAACGGCGGTTCCGTGGTCATCACCTCCTCTGAGCCCATTCACGCATCCGGCGCGGCACTTCTGGAAAGCGGCAAGGCCACCCAGTTCGACTATCCCGTGCATT
>JAFQLA010000156.1 GCA_017396725.1 Oscillospiraceae bacterium | reverse complement strand
GGCTGCGGCGGCGACCGCGACCGCACCAAGCGCCCCAAGATGGGCGCCATCGCCGCGCGGTTGGCAGATTTCTGCGTGGTGACTTCCGATAACCCCCGCACCGAGGATCCCCATGCCATCATTGAGGAGATCCTTGTGGGCATGCAGGATACCAAAACGCCTTACGCCGTGGTGGAAAACCGCGTCGAGGCCATCCACTACGCTATGGATCATGCCGAAAAGGACGATGTCATCGTGCTTTGCGGCAAGGGTCACGAAACCTATCAGATCATCGGCACCACAAAAAACCACCTCGATGAGCGGGAAGTGGTGGCAGAGTATCTGGCAGCAAACTGAGACTGAACGAAAGAGGCGCCTTGCCGCCTGAGAGGAAACATCATGGAAATGATCATTGCAATTATTCTTGGCTTTGTGGTGAGCGCTGTGGCAGGCCACTTCCTCATCCCCATTCTGCGCCGGTTGAAGGCCGGCCAGAGCATCCGTGAAGACGGCCCCACCTGGCACATGACCAAGCAGGGCACCCCCACCATGGGCGGCATCATGTTCATCGTGGGTATCGGTGTTGCCATCATCGCCGCCGGCTGGCAGCAGATGATGCAGGGCGTTTTTACCCACATCTATGTTTATTTCTTTGCTCTGACCTTCGGCGCCATCGGCTATGTGGATGACTATCAGAAGGTGAAGAAAAAGCAGAATCTGGGTCTTACCGCCGCGCAGAAGTTCCTTCTGCAGCTGGCTGCAGCTGTGGCCTTTTTGTGCCTTATGCGCTATGAAGGCATGCTGACTCCCAATCTCTATATCCCCTTCTTCAATGTGAGCTTTACCATCAACTGGATCATCTACATGATCTTTGCCGCCTTCGTTATCGTGGGCACGGTGAATGCCGTGAACATTACCGACGGTATCGACGGCCTCGCCGCCTCCGTCACCGTGCCTGTTGCCATCTTCTTTACCGTGGTTGGCGCATGGTGGGGCTATGTGCAGCTGAGTGTCTTTTCCGGCGCGCTGCTGGGCGGTCTTCTGGGCTTCCTTGTGTATAATTTCCACCCCGCCAAGGTCTTTATGGGCGATACCGGCTCCCTCTTTTTGGGCGGCGCCGTGGCAGCTCTTGCCTTCGCCTTCGATATGCCCTTGATCCTCATCCTTGTGGGCTTTGTGTATATCTGCGAGACTCTCTCCGTTATCATTCAGGTGGGTTATTTCAAGATGACTCACGGCAAGCGCTTTTTCAAGATGGCGCCTTTGCACCATCACTTTGAAATGTGCGGCTGGAGCGAAGTGAAGCTGGTGGCGGTATTCACTGCCATCTGCACGGTTTGCTGCGTGCTGGCCGCTCTTGGTGTAACGGGCCGCTTTTCTTTTTAATTTGATCTCTTTAATTTTCGGGTAAGGAGGAATACTGTCAAGAGAGAGGAACGCGCCGCAGGTGCAAAACCCCGCAAAAGTCCTGACCGCGCCCGCATCGAGCACATGAAAGAAGTGGAAAAGGCCAACCTCGCCGCTGCCAACGGCCCGCTGGATACGCCCTTTCTGATCCTTGTGCTGCTGCTTACGGGTATCGGCCTCATTATGCTCTTCTCCGCCAGTTTCCCCTCCGCCTATTATGAAAACGGCAATCCCGCGCATTATTTTGTGCGTCAGGGTCTTTTTGCCGTGATGGGTATCGCGGCCATGATCATTGTCAGCCGCATCAACTATCAGCGCTTCCGCGGCGCGGCAAAGCCTCTTCTCTACCTTGCCATCATTCTTCTTGTGCTGGTGCTTATCATCGGTATCAAGGTCAATAACGCCCGCCGCTGGCTGGGCATCGGCGATATCCTTACCTTCCAGCCCTCCGAGATCGCCAAGATCGCGGTGGTGCTCTACTTTGCCGACAGCATCTCCAAGAAAAAGGATAAGATGCTCTATTTCCGCACCGGCATTGTGCCCTATGTCATCGTTCTTGGTATCATCGCCGTTCTCATGATGCTGGAGCCTCACTTCTCCGGTACCATGCTGATCCTTGGCGTGGGCGCGATTTTGATGATCGTGGGCGGCATTCCCGCCAAGTGGATCGCGGGCGTCGCGGCGGCAGGCGTCGCGGGCATTTATCTGGTGCTGGGCGTTTTCGGTTACGGTGAAAGCCGTATTTCCATGTGGCTGGATCCCTGGCAGGATGCTTTGGGCAAAGGCTATCAGATGTGCCAAAGCCTCCTTGCTATCGGCTCCGGCGGCCTTCTGGGCGTGGGCCTTGGCCGCAGCCGCCAGAAGTTTTTGTACCTTCCCGAAGAGCATAACGACTTCATCTTCGCCATCGTCTGCGAAGAGCTGGGCCTTGTGGGCGCCACCATCATTATGCTGATTTTCGCGGCACTGATCTTGCGCGGATTCTGGATCGCCCTCCATGCCCGTGACCGATTCGGCACCCTTTTGGCCGTGGGCGTCATCAGTCTCATCGCGCTGCAGACCTTTTTGAATATCGCGGTGGTCACGGGTTTTGTACCTGCCACCGGTATCTCTCTGCCGTTTTTCAGCTACGGCGGCACGGCCCTATTGATGCAATTGGCGGAAATGGGCATTGTGCTTTCCGTCTCGCGGCAGATGAAAGCACCCAAAGCGGAATAAGGAGGAACGGGTATGAAAGTGATCTTTACCTGCGGCGGCACCGCGGGCCATATCAATCCTGCCATTGCCCTGGCGGGGCTTATCACCGAAAAGCACCCCGGCTCCGAGATCCTTTTTGTGGGCGCTTACACGGGCCTTGAAAAAACGCTGGTGCCCAAGGCAGGCTATGAATTCCGCGCTGTGCATGTCAGCGGTTTCCGCCGCTCTCTCAAGCAGGTGCGCCACAATCTCAAGGCCTGCTATAATGTGGTGCGCTCGGCAGGCGAGGCCCGCAGGATCTTAAAAGAATTCAAGCCCGACCTGGTAGTGGGTACGGGCGGCTACGCAAGCTATCCCATCGTAAAGGCTGCCGCCGCGCAGGGTATCCCCACGGCGGTGCATGAATCCAATATGGTGCCCGGTCTTACCACCCGCCAGCTGGAAAGCTGCGTGGACTGTGTGATGGTGGGCTTTGCCGCCTGCCGTGAGCATTACCGCAACAGCGAAAAGGTGGTGGTGACGGGCACGCCCGTCCGCGGCGATTTCTTCCGCTATACCAAGGAAGAAGCAAGAGAAAAACTGGGTCTTGCGGAAGGTAAGCCCCTGGTGGTATCCTTCTGGGGGAGCCTCGGCGCCAGCGGCATGAATGAAAAGATGGTGGAGTATATCCGCCTTGAAACTGAAGCCGGCGCGCCTTTCCACCATATCCATGCGGTGGGCAGCGCAGGCTACACCGCCATGCTCTCCGATCTCAAGGGGCAGGGCGTGGAATTGGAAAAGTATGCTTCCGTCGATGTGCGGGAATATATTTACGATATGGCTCTTGTGATGCGTGCTGCGGATCTCGTGATCTGCCGCGCGGGCGCCGCTACTCTCAGCGAGCTGACGGCGCTGGGCGTTCCTGCCATCATCGTGCCGTCTCCCTATGTCACCAACAACCATCAGGAGAAGAATGCCCGCGCGCTGGAAAAGACGGGGGCGGCTGAGCTGCTGCTGGAAAAGGAAGCAGACGGCAGGAAAATGTTTGATCTCACGCGTGAGATCCTTGCTGACCGTGCCCGCTGGGAAAAGATGCACGCGGCCTCTTTGGAAATGGGCACGCTGGATGCTTCTGAGAAGATCTATGAGACAGTAATGTCTCTTTGCAAGTAACCTTAGGCATAACCTCCGGCATACTATGATGATAGTTTCAAAGTAGTATGCGGAGGTGCTTATGGAGCAAATGTTTATCACCGGCGGGCGAAGGCTTGCAGGGGAATTGAAGGTGCAGGGGGCGAAAAACAGCATCCTGCCCATTCTTGCTGCCACCGTATTGAACGGCGGCGAAAGTGTGATACATAACTGCCCGCGCCTGAGCGATGTGGAGGCGGGATGCCGCATTCTGCGCCATCTGGGCTGCCGTGCTCAGTGGCAGGGCGACAATACGCTGGCAGTGGACACAGCGGGCATGAACCGCTGCGATATCCCCGAAGAGCTGATGCGGGCCATGCGCTCGTCCGTTATCTTTCTGGGGGCGATCCTCAGCCGCTGCGGGGAGGCGGTGGTCTCCTGTCCCGGCGGCTGCGAACTGGGGCCCCGCCCCATCGACCTTCACCTTCGGGCGCTGAAAAAGCTGGGGGTGGAGATCTCGGAAGAAAAAGGGGATCTCCATTGTCGCTGCGGCAAAATGAAAGCCGCGGAGCTCGTTTTCGGCATTCCCAGCGTGGGTGCTACGGAAAATGCCATCCTTGCCGCCTGCGGCGCTGAGGGGACGACTCTTATCCTCAATGCGGCCCGTGAGCCGGAAATCGTGGATCTGCAGGTATTTCTCAATGCTATGGGCGCCCGTGTCCGCGGGGCGGGCACTTCCACTGTGACGGTGGAAGGAAGCGGCAGGCTTTGTGATTGCAGCCACCGTGTGATGCCGGACCGCATCGTTTCTGCCACCTATCTTTGCGCGGCGGCAGGCTGCGGCGGAGATGTGCTGTTAAAAGATTGCGACTATCGCCATGTGTCCTCCGTCCTTTCTCTTCTGGAGGAGGCGGGGTGCCGCGTAAAAAGCGAGAGCAGCCGGGTGCGGCTCATCTCATCGGGAGCGTTATCCGCGGTGCGGCCTGTTCACACCGCGCCCTATCCCGGCTTTCCAACGGACGCGCAGGCGGTTTTGATGGCGGCGCTGCTGCGCAGCCGCGGTGTCACGGTGTTCGTGGAAAATATTTTCAAAAACCGCTACCGCCATGTGGATGAACTCTGCCGCATGGGAGCGGAGATCTCTCTTGCGGGAAAAGCGGCGGTGGTATACGGCGTGGGATCGCTTTGCGGCGCGCCTGTGCGCTGCACCGACCTGCGGGGCGGGGCGGCTTTGGCTGTGGCGGCGCTGCAGGCCGAAGGCGAGAGCGTTATTGCCGAATTGCAGCATATTGACCGGGGCTATGAGGATATGGTCCGGGATCTTACCATACTGGGCGCGCGGGTGCGGCGCCAATAACAATGAGGAGAGGCACACATGCCAAGAAGGAGAAGAAGCAATAGGCGGCGCAGAAGAGGAAGATTCAGCTTCCTCTATAAAGTGCTGTCCGTTTTGCTCATCTGCGGCGCGATCCTCGGCGCCATGACCTTCCTCTTCCGCATCAATACCATTGAAATTACCGGAGTGAGCCATTATACGCAGGATGAGATCCTGGCCGCCTCCGGCATCAAGCAGGGCGACAATCTCTATCTCATCAATAAATACGACGTGGCGGATGATATCTTCGCCCGGCTTCCCTATGTGCAGACGGTGCAGATCCATCGCCGCCTGCCCGACACCATGACCCTTGAGGTGCAGGAATGCACCGTGGCGGGGGCCGTGACGCAGGAGGGCGGCGTGTGGCTCATCAGCAGCCACGGTAAGATCCTGGAAAATATCACCCCTGTTGACGCGGGAAAATATCCCGTGATCGACGGTATCACCCTTCTGGCTCCCGCGGTGGGCACCACCATTGCCCTGGGAGAGGAATACCGGTTTGCCGAAGAGCGGCTGCTGGAGCTTATGGTAAAGCTGGAAGAAAAGGGCATGATCGCCGAGACCAAGGGTATCCACATGGGAGACGGCGCTTTTATCACCGTGGATTATGCCGACCGCTTCACCGTGAAATTCGCGTGGGATGCTGATTTTGACTACAAGCTGCAGAATCTGCAGGTGGTCATCAGCAAGCTGGAGGTCAATGAAACCGGCGTTATCGATCTCACCCGCGACGGCGTGGCCAATTTCATACCCTATTGACGAATAAGGGAAAAAGCAGAGGGAAAAGGCTGCTTTTTCCCTTATTTTTTTTGCGCAAAACCCAAGGCAAGTATTGACCTAGGCGGAAAACCGTACTATTATAATATTAGTACTTTATGTTGGGGAAATTTTGGCGGGAAATAACATCCCGATACAATTTATAGTAGGAGGAACCATCATGGCATTTGGATTGGAAACTGGTCCCGATACCGTTGTTAATATTAAGGTGATCGGCGTTGGCGGCGCAGGTAATAACGTCGTTAAACGCATGGTCAAGTCCGGCACCCGCGGCGTGGATTTCGTCGCTGTCAATACGGACAAGCAGGCGCTGAATGTTTCCAGCGCTACCTATAAGATCCAGATCGGCGAAAAGCTGACCCACGGTATGGGCGCAGGCTCCGATCCCGAAGTGGGTCGCAAGAGCGCGGAAGAGAGCCGCAATCAGGTTGGTAAGGCTCTGGAAAATACTGACATGGTCTTTATCACCGCCGGTATGGGCGGCGGCACCGGCACCGGCGCGGCTCCCATCGTAGCTGAGATCGCCAAGGAACAGGGCGTTCTCACCGTCGGCGTTGTCACCAAGCCCTTCGCATTTGAAGGCCGCCGCCGCATGCAGCAGGCAGAAGCCGGCATCGAAGAGCTCCGCGGCAAGGTGGACTCTCTCGTGATCATTCCCAATGAGCGTCTTAAGCACGCCACCGATCAGAAAATCACTTTCGCAAACGCATTCGAGATCGCAGACGATGTGCTCCGTCAGGCAGTGCAGTCCATCTCCGACCTCATCCGCAACACCGGCTTCATCAACCTCGACTTTGCCGATGTGACCGCCATCATGAAGAATGCCGGCATGGCCCACATGGGCGTTGGCCGCGCCGCAGGCAAGGGCAAGGCCGAAGAGGCTGCAAAGCTCGCCATTTCCAGCCCCCTGCTGGAGACCTCCATCGAGGGTGCCAAGGGCGTGCTGATCAACATCACCGGTTCCATGGATATCGGTCTCGAGGAAGTGGAGCAGGCTGCCTCTCTGGTGCAGCAGGCCGTCCATCCCGACGCCCTCACCATCTTCGGCGCAACCTTCGACGAGACCATGGACGACGAGATCCGTGTCACCGTCATCGCTACCGGCTTTGAAAAGGTGGATTCTGCCGTGCAGGTCACCGCGGCTCCCAAGCAGGCCGCAGCTCCCAACGGCGCTCCCACCCCTCTGCAGGAAGAGGATCTGCCCAAGGCTCCCGAGGCGGAAGAGCCCGATCCCTTCGACGATATCTTCAAGATCTTCAACAGCCGCCGCGATTGATTTCCTGATTTTTCAAAAACTCTCAGGCTTTTGCCTGAGAGTTTTTTCTTTTCCCCGTCCGGTGCTCTTTTGAAAATGCTTCCATGGCGGCCGCGCCACGATTTGGCCCGGCTTTTGCGACTTTGTGCCGCACATGATAAAGCTGTCGCGAAAAGCGGCGAATTTTCGAAAAGAGGTGATCGGATTGTATGAGCTTTCGCAAAAAATGCGCTGGACGCTGCTGCTGTGCGCTGCGCTGTTACTGTGTGGAAGTACGCAGGCAGGTGCCGCCGAGGTGAGAGAGCGGATGCTGGTTCCAGTGGGACACACCGTGGGCATCAAGCTCTTTTCCCGGGGAATCGTGGTGGTGAAGCTGACGGAGGGCGGCTCTCCGGCCAAAAGCTGCGGTCTCCGGAGCGGCGATGTGATTTTGCAGTGCAACGGCACGGCGGTGACCTCCACGGAGCAGTTCCGTTCTCTTTTGCAAAACACATCAGGCACCACGCAGCTGAAAGTCCGGCGGGAAGGGGACACGGTGACATTGAAGGTCTCGCCGAAAGCCAACAAAGAGGGCGTGAAGGGCATCGGTGCCTGGGTGCGGGACAGCATGGCGGGGATCGGTACTATGACCTATTATGACCCGCTTACCGG
>JAFQLA010000155.1 GCA_017396725.1 Oscillospiraceae bacterium | reverse complement strand
CTCATCAGAGGGAGCCTCCCCTTTGCCTCAGTTCTTAGCGGTTTTGCCGTGACGGAGGGAGAGCCCCCCCAACAGACAAAAAAAGAAGAGTACCTCCCGGTACTCTTCTTTTCATTTTAACTTACAGCAGACTCATCTGCCCGTCGGGATGGTCGGGAGAGGAGGCGCCGGGGGTCTGCCCGCGGATCTCCACCTTGCCGCTTTCCACCAGCTCCACAAAGATGAGCGCAAGCTTGGGGTCAAACTGCTTGCCGCTTTCCTCCCGAAGGATAGCCACGGCCTCTTCCTTGGTGAGGGCCTTTTTGTAGCTGCGCTCGGATGTCATGGCGTCAAAGGAATCGGCGATGCAGAGGATGCGCGCCATAATGGGGATCTCCTCGCCTGCGAGACGGCGGGGATAGCCGCGGCCGTCGTAGCGCTCGTGATGGGAGAGCACCGTGGGGATCACATAGTCCAAAGAGGGGAGGTAGCGGATGATATTCACCGCGTTTTCCACATGGCCCTTCATGACCTCGTATTCCTCCAGCGTCAGCTTGCCCGGCTTATTGAGGATATCCTCGCGGATGCCGATCTTGCCGATATCGTGGAGCAGCCCCGCCTCCTTCACGATCTCCACAAGGTCGCTGTCAAGACCTGCCGCCTCAGCCAGCTCGCCGGCATAGTAGCCCACGTTCTGGGAGTGCTGGAAGGTGTAGTGATCCTTGGCGTCGATGGCGGCGGTGAGGGCATAGATGGTGGAGGCGTTCTCGCCGTAGCCGCTGCGGTACTTGAACTGCCGCGCTTCCTGATGGTAAATTTCGCTGGAATAGATCTGCACGGCGTTTTTGCCGCTGCGCTTGACGGTGTACACCGCCGTTTCCGCGTTGGCGAAAAGCTCGCGGGCGGTGGATGCCATATAGGGCGCGGCGCAGATACCGGCCGAAACCGTAAGGGGCTGGCGGCTGCCGTTGCGGCCGTTGATCATGCTGATCTCGCTGACGAGGTTCTCCGTGAGGAGCTTGGCGGAATAAATATCGTAGCCCGGCAGGATCAGCGCGAACTCCTTGCCGCCGATGCGGGCGGCATGGCAGGCATCGTTGAGCCCGCTGCGCAGCAGACCCGCCACGCGCTGCAGGGCGATATCGCCTTCCACCGTGCCGTAAAGCTGGTTATAGACCTTGAAATCGTCGATATTCAAAAGGCAGAGGGAAAGGGCCGTATCCTGATACTTTTCAAATTCCTCGTCCAGCAGGTCAAAGAAGAACTTGCGGTTCACAAGCCCCGTCAGCTCGTCGGTGCGGGCCTCTTCGATGGCGTGCTCATAGACATAGGCGTTCTTCACCGCCGCGGCGCAAAGGCCCGCCACGGTCTCCGCGGTGGAAAGGTCGGTCCACGCGCCCTCTTTGCCGCAGGTCAGCAGGATGAGACCCACCAGCTCCCCTTCGGTGCGAAGGGGGATGACGGAATCCACCTGCAGGCGGAAGAGCATGTCCTTTTCCTTTTCCCACATGCAGCGCCACACGGTGGAGCGGATGAAATCCTCCAGATGCACGCAGCCCTCATGGTTTGCCATGTAGGTCAGCAGCGGATGGTCGGGGGAGAGATAGTAGCTCTTTTCCTCCAGAGGATTGGTGGTGTGCTCCACGCGGTAATCCCCGTCCTCCTGCCGCATCAAAATCATCATGCGGCTTACCTTGCAGGTGCTCTGCACCACCTCGGTGAGGCTCTGCAAAATGGCGGAAACGGAGAGCATGTGGTTGATGTCCTCAGCGAAGCGGTCGATGGAAGCCTGCTGCAGCTTTTCGCGGCGGGCAAAGGTGAAGCCGAAGACCGCGGCGATGACGGTGTAGGCCGCAAGCACCATGAGAACGAAGATGGCAACGCCCGCGATCACCGCGCCCGTGTAGCCAAGGTGCAGCGCCGCCATGAGCCACCCCACAAGGCTCTCGGAAACATAGTAGAACACAAGGCCGCAGAGGCCAAGGCTCAAAAGGAGATAGTTCAGGCGGCTGAGGAGCAGGGTAATGCGGAAGAGCCGCTTTTTATAAAGGGCGTAGAAAATGAAAACGGTATTCACAACGCCGGAAACGATATCCAGCGGGAAGCCCGCAAACACGGGCAGCGTTGCCGCCGCGTGGCCCAGCAGCATTACGAGAACGCCCACGATGATGGGCTTGAGCTGCTGATAGGCGATGCGGTTACCCTTGCAGTGGCGGTAGATGAGAAGGCCCATCTGCACCACAGGCACAAGGATCAGCGCGAAGAGGAGATAAATGGGCCAGTCGTAGGTGTAGATAAACTGCACCTTGCCGAAGGCGTCCGTCTGCAGCACGGGTTCGGGGATGAAGAAGCAGGTGACGCAGTCGAATACGAAGAGGGCCAGATGGAAAATGATCCAGAACCAGCGGCCGTGGCCGTTCTTCTCTTCGAGGAAGTCCAGCACGAAGTGGAAATACCCCGCCGCCAGAAGGAACATACCGCCAACGGACACATGGTGCCAGAAGTTGACGGAGGGCCACAGCTGGGCGCGCATGGCAAAAGAGCCGCCCACCCAGAGGATCATGATGACGATGAGCTGCATGAAGCTTATGATCTCTTTGTTCTTTTTCTCCTTGGAGCCTGCGAAGGTACCCAGCAGGAAGAAGTAGCAGAAAATGGAGATTATGGAGATGGCGTTAGATCCACTCATTGATGCCGCCTCCTCTCACTAAGCTATCGATCTGGTGGCACTGCATAAGGTCGTTGACCTCGCAGCTTTCGGGGTTCATGCGGCGGATCTTTGCGCCGTACTTTCGCTCGTAGGAAGCGAAGGTGCCGCACTTGAGAAGGGTGATCTTCAGCGGGTCCACCCCAAGGATCTTCTTGAGATCCTCATAGTCCTGATCGAGATAACGGAAATAGATGCCCAGCTGATCCTGCAGGATGCGGATGGAGACCGCGCTATTGATGAGGTTGGAGCGCTGAAGTTCCACATAAAGGTGCAGGTAGGGTCGGTTATTTTCGGTGAATTCCTTCTTGGCCGTCCACGCCTCGATGGGGAGGCGGGAGAGCTCCACCGCCTGATCGATGGATTTTTCCGTGATGCGGGTAAAGCCCGCGATGTCGATGACGGTGGGCACGCGGTCGATGTACTGGAAGCGGGGGATGGTGTTGCCCTCGCTCTGGGACCCGATACCCGTGCAGCGGAACACATCGCCCACGCGGTAGCGGGCGAAGGCGCCGCCCTTAAAGACGGTGAGCACCAGCTCATAGATGCCGCCGGGCAGCACCTCGTCCCAAAGGACGGTGCGGGGCTGGTATTCGGGGTCTTCGGCGTTTTTCAGCATTTCATCTTCGGGGATGAATTCATAAAAGCAGGCGTCGGGGAAGAAGTAAACGCCCTCGCGGCTCCATGTCTCGCAGCCGATGCAGGTGGGCTCGGTGCCGGCGAAGATCTCCATGGGCGCGATGCCCCACATTTTTTCAAGGTCTTCTTTGTAGCAGTTGTTGTCGGTGCCGGCGCACATAAAGCCCTTGAGGCGGAAGAGAT
>JAFQLA010000154.1 GCA_017396725.1 Oscillospiraceae bacterium | reverse complement strand
TTTCCAACTACTGCATCAACGGCTGCGTATACTGCCCCTATCACCGCCAGAATAAGACCATCGCCCGCAAAAAGCTGACTCAGGACGAGGTCCGCGCAGAGGTCATCGCGCTGCAGGATATGGGCCACAAGCGCCTTGCCATCGAAGCCGGCGAAGACCCCAAGAATAACCCCATTGAATACATCCTCGAGTGCATCGATACCATCTACAGCGTCCACCACAAAAACGGCGACATCCGCCGCGTCAATGTGAACATTGCCGCCACCACTGTGGAAAACTACCGCAAGCTGAAAGAAGCAGGCATCGGCACCTACATCCTCTTCCAGGAAACCTACCACAAAGAGAGCTACGAGGCCCTCCATCCCACCGGCCCCAAGCACGACTACGCTTACCACACCGAAGCACACGACCGCGCCATGCAGGGCGGTATCGACGATGTGGGCCTTGGCGTGCTCTTCGGCCTTGAGCTTTATAAGTACGAATTCGCGGGCCTTCTCATGCACGCCGAGCATCTGGAAGCCGTCTTCGGCGTAGGCCCCCACACCATCAGCGTGCCCAGATTGAAGCGGGCCGACGATATCGACCCCGATCAGTTCGATAACGGTATCGACGATGAGACCTTCGCCAAGATCACCGCCTGCATCCGCCTTGCCGTGCCCTACACCGGCATCATCATCTCCACCCGCGAAACGGAGGAGACCCGCTCCAAGCTGCTGCGCCTTGGCGTTTCTCAGGTATCCGGCGGCTCCCGCACCTCCGTGGGCGGTTACGCCGGCTACGATGCCGACGAGCGCCCCCACGACACCGAGCAGTTCGATGTTTCCGACCAGCGCTCTTTGGACGAGGTGGTCTGCTGGCTTATGGAAAAGGGCCACATCCCCTCTTTCTGCACCGCCTGCTACCGTGAAGGCCGCACCGGCGACCGCTTTATGAGCCTTTGCAAGTCCGGCCAGATCCTCAACTGCTGCCATCCCAACGCCCTTATGACTCTTTCGGAATATCTGGAGGACTATGCTTCCCCCAAGACCCGTGAGATCGGCCTTAAGATGGTGGAAGAAGAACTCATGCGCATCCCCAAGGAAAAGGTCCGCGCCATTGCCAGGGATAATATCGAGGCCATCCGCGCTTCCAACCGCCGCGACTTCCGCTTCTGATACTTTTTCCTGAAAGAAAAAGTATCCAAAAAGAACTTTAATATCGTTCTTTTGTGCCCGGCTCCACCTGACTTTGCCGCACGGCGACAGAGCTTCTTCCTCACAAAAATCCCACCCCCTTTTAAGGAGGTATCCCTATGTC
Source organism: Oscillospiraceae bacterium (assembly GCA_017396725.1). The sequence goes on along the minus strand of JAFQLA010000154.1, from coordinate 3,273 downwards.
TTTGAACGCTACCCCCTCCTCCCAGCGAACGGCCATCGGCTTTTTCGGCCGCCGCAACGCGGGTAAATCCAGCCTTATGAACGCCGTGGCAGGGCAGGCGCTGGCAGTGGTCTCCCCCGTAAAGGGCACCACCACCGACCCTGTGAAAAAAGCCATGGAGCTGCTGCCCTTTGGCCCCGTAGTCCTCATCGATACCCCCGGCATCGACGATGACCAGGGTGATCTGGGCGGCCTGCGGGTGGAAAAAACGGAGGAGATCCTCCGCTCCGTCCACATTGCCGTTCTGGTGGCGGACGCAACGGAAGGCCTCTATGGGGAAGACGAGGCGCTTTTGACCTTTTTCCGCGAGAAAAAGATCCCCCACCTCACCGTTTACTCCAAATCGGATCTTCTGAAAGATCCCTCGGGCTTTGAAAACTGCCTTCTTGTCAGCTCCGAAACGGGAGAGGGCATCGAAAAACTGAAGGACGCTTTGGGAAAGCTGATCCCCAAGGCCGATCCCCGCCCCCTTCTCTCCGACCTTCTCTCCCCCGGCGACCTTGTGGTGCTGGTGACCCCCATCGATTCCTCTGCCCCCAAGGGCCGCCTGATTTTGCCCCAGCAGATGGTGCTGCGGGATATTCTCGATTCCCACGCTGTGGGCATCACCACGCAGGTGGAAGAGCTCTCCGCTCTCCTTGCAAGTCTCCCCAAGCCCCCTAGAATGGTGGTAACGGACTCGCAGGTTTTCGGCGCCGTGGCAAAGATCGTGCCCCGCGAAGTGCCCTTGACCTCCTTTTCCATCCTCATGGCCCGCTACAGAGGGGAGCTGGCAGGCCAGATCCGGGGCGCAGCCCTTCTCTCTCAGCTGACGGATGCGGATCATATCCTCATTGCCGAGGCCTGCACCCATCGCTACCAGTGCGATGATATCGGCCGGGTGAAGCTGCCGGGCTGGATCCAAAGCTTCTGCGGCGCCCATCCCATGATCTCCTTTACCTCCGGCGGAGAATTCCCCAAAGATCCCTCCGCCTGCCGATTGATCCTCCATTGCGGCGGCTGCATGGTCAATGACGCCGAGATGCGCTCCCGCGCCGCCATGGCCCGTGAGGCAGGGGTGCCCATGGTGAATTACGGCGTGGCCATCGCCCATATGCACGGCATCCTCCGCCGCTCGCTGGAGCTTTTCCCCGATATGCTCTCACTTTTGGATGAATAAAAAATTCCCGCTTGCTTTGGCAAGCGGGAATCTTTATTTGCGCTTTAGATGAAATCGAAGTTGTCTTTTTCCTTTTCCTTGAAGAGTTCAAATACCGCCTCAAGAACATCCTCATCCACTACGGTTTCAAGGAATTCTTCGCCGTTTTCTTCTTCCACGGAAAGGATCAGCACATCTTCCTCGTCCTCATCGGTGGACATCATCACGGCGTAGTCCTTACCTTCGTAGGGGATCAGGGAAAGGAACTCGTATTCGGTTTCGCTGCCGTCTTCATCGGTCAGCATGAAAATGTTTTCGTTGTCCATTTTGTTTCTCCTTGTATGCATCATTTATATTTTGCAACATCCAGTTTTCCAAGATGTGTCGCTGCTTCAAAAAACGTTTTCGGCACCTGATCATTTTCAACATTTACACGGAAAAAAATATCGCCGCCGTTATACGAGTCATATTCCAGTTCAAAGATATTGCCCTTATACGAAAACACGCGCACCATATCCGTAAGTCCGTACTCGTTTATCAATACGAAGCCCAGTTTCTCGATCAAATAATCCCTGCACAATACCGCTGCTTCGTATCCCACATTACCTTCAATGCATACCATGTGGTAATCTTTGCAGGCCATGCAGAAAAGTTCCTTATACTTGTAGATCTCCCCGGAGGATTCCTCTGTTCCCTTTGTGGGATTGAGTTCCGTGAGGCTGATATACTCATCTTTCCCCTGCGCCACAGAAGAAACCGGCAGTTTAAAACCGTATTCTTTGATCAGATATCGGAACAGCTTTTCTTTTGTCCTGATCTTGGGTGGAATTTCTATGGTGGTGTATCCCTGCAGCCCCGAAGCGGTGACCCTTCTTTTTTCAACGCAATGTCCGGAGGCAATATATCTGTCTGCCGCGTGGTGATAGGCATCGAAATATTCCGCGAGTTTTATATCCTCATTTAATTTTTCGCCCGTTTTCAAGAAATCGAACCAGCCCATCGCCACACCTCCTTCCTTACCTTATATCATAAAGTTGAGGTATTTACAATCCACAGAAAATCACCCTGCCGGTTTCGGCAGGGTGATTTTTAAAAAACAGGATTTACTTGCCGTACTTGATGGCAGCTTGTGCTGCGGCAAGGCGGGCAATGGGAACGCGGAAGGGGCTGCAGGACACATAGTCCAGACCCACCTTGTGGCAGAATTCCACGCTGGAGGGATCGCCGCCCTGTTCGCCGCAGAGGCCCAGCTTGATATCGGGGCGGGTGGAGCGGCCCAGACGGCATGCCATTTCCACCAGCTTGCCTACGCCTTCCTGATCCAGCTTGGAGAAGGGATCGGCTTCGTAGATGCGGCGGTCATAGTAGGAGGCAAGGAACTTGCCTGCGTCGTCACGGCTGAAGCCGAAGGTCATCTGGGTCAGGTCGTTGGTGCCGAAGGAGAAGAACTCGGCTTCCTTGGCAATATCGTCAGCGGTCAGGGCAGCGCGGGGGATCTCGATCATTGTACACACCTTTTTCTGCATGTCGCTGCCGGCTTCCGCAATCAGCTTCTTGGCCACCTTGTCGATCTGCTTCTTTACATAAGCCAGTTCCTTGGCTTCGCCTACCAGGGGAACCATGATCTCAGGGGTAATCTTCCATGCGGGACGGCGGGCGCGAACGGCCAGAGCCGCCTTGATAATAGCGGAGGTCTGCATCTTGGCGATCTCGGGATAGGTGATATCCAGACGGCAGCCGCGGTGACCCATCATGGGGTTGAACTCGTGGAGGGAGGCCACGGTATCACGCAGGTTCTCTTCGGAAATACCCATTTCAGCGGCCAGAGCCTTGATGTCCTCTTCTTCGGTGGGCAGGAACTCGTGGAGCGGGGGGTCAAGGAGGCGGATGGTAACGGGGTTACCCTTCATGGCCTCGTAGATACCCTCAAAGTCGCTCTGCTGCATGGGTTCGATCTTTTCCAAGGCGCGCTCGCGCTGTTCCAGCGTTTCGGAGACGATCATTTCGCGGATGGCGGAAATGCGGTCGGGATCGAAGAACATATGCTCGGTGCGGCAAAGACCAATGCCTTCCGCGCCGAAGGAATATGCCTGCGC
>JAFQLA010000153.1 GCA_017396725.1 Oscillospiraceae bacterium | reverse complement strand
GTGAAGCTTTATTTCATGCTGGGCCTTCCCACCGAAACGGACGAGGATGTAAAGGGTATTGCCGAGATCGCGGCCCATGTAATGCACACCTGGCGTGAATATGCCAAGAACAAGAACCGCGGCGTCCGCATTACGGTGTCCACCTCCTGGTTCGTTCCCAAGCCTCACACGGCTTTCCAGTGGGAACCCCAGATCTCCAAGGAAGAATATGAGCGCCGCGTAAATCTGCTGCGCAGCGAGATCCACACCAAGACCGTGAACTACAACTGGCACGATTCCGATACCAGCTTTATGGAAGCGGTCCTTGCCCGCGGTGACAGACGCATGTGCCGCGTGATGGAAAAGGTGTGGCGCAAGGGCGCAAAGCTGGAGGCGTGGGAAGAATACTTCCGTCTGGATCGCTGGATGGAAGCTTTTGAAGAATGCGGCCTCGATCCTCATTTCTACGCGAACCGCGTCCGTGAAAAGGGTGAGGTCATGCCCTGGCATATGATCTCCAGCGGCGTGAGCGAAGAATATCTCTGGCGTGAACGGGAAAAGGCATACCGCGGTGAGACCACTCCCGACTGCCGCACCAAGTGCAACGGCTGCGGCGCCAATCATCTGGTAGGAGGGAAGTGCGATGTCTAAGCTGAGACTGCTTTTTAAGAAAGAAGCGCAGGCTTCTTACATTTCCCATCTGGATCTCATCCGCACCTTCCAGCGTGCCTTTCCCCGCGTAGGTCTTGAGATCAAGCATACCCAGGGTTTCCATCCTCATCCCATCATGTCCATCGTGCTGCCTCTTTCCGTAGGGCAGAGCAGCTGCTGCGAACTGATGGAATTTGAAGTGACTCAGAACTGCGACGGCGCAGGCGTTGCCGAAAAGCTCAATGAAGGCATGCCCATGGGTCTTGAGGTGCTGGATTGCTACGAGGTGACCCGTCCTGTCCGTGAGATGGCTTATCTGGACGCCACCGTGGAACTGGAATACGATAACGGTGTGCCGGCGGGCGCTGTGGAAGCGCTGCGTCAGCTTTTCGCGCGGGATGAGCTGATCATCCAGAAAAAGACCAAACACAAGACCATGGCGGATGTGGATATCCGCCCCATGATCCGCTCTCTGGAACTGGAAGAGAAGGAGGGGATGATCGTGGTGCGCACCGTGGTGCAGGCGCAGAATCCCGGATTGAACCCCGCGCTTCTGGCCAAGGCCATTGAAACCCACCTCGGCGAATTTGCCCCCGATTTTGCCCGTGTTCGCCGCAATGAGGTCATGGACGCGGAAATGAAAAAATTCCGCTGATTTTATCAAAAAAGTGCTTGCAATCTCACATTTTATGTGTTATCCTAGCAGGGTTGAAAAGGGTGGTCCTCTGTCGTGTGCAGGCCAAAAGCTGCGCTGCACCTCAAAAGCGGCACGAACGCCTATATTACTAGGAGGAAATATCCATGGATCTTATCAAGGAACTGTCTGCAAAGCAGATGAAGGCTGATGCACCCCAGGTAGCCGTTGGTGATACCGTTAAGGTGCACGTCAAGGTAAAGGAAGGCGCTCGTGAAAGAGTCCAGATCTTCGAAGGTACCGTTATTGCCAAGAAGCACGGCGGCATCGAAGAAACCATTACCGTTCGTCGTCTTTCCTATGGCGTCGGCGTGGAGAAGGTATTCCCCGTTCATTCTCCCTCCATCGTGAAGATCGAAACCGTTCGTCACGGCTTCGTTCGCCGCGCTAAGCTGTATTACCTGCGTGATCGCGTTGGTAAGAGCGCTAAGGTTAAGGAAAAGCTGTAAGACCAAAGAAAAGAGAGGCGAAAGCCTCTCTTTTTTTGCCTAAAAACGGGAAACAACACTTGTTGTTTCCTTTTTCATTTGTTATAATGAATTAATCTGGCGTTATATGGGTATCTTGCGCCTTGAAGAGCAGACAAGTTTGGATTTATGCCGACTGTGGAGATAAGTATGAGCGAAGAAAAAAACAGGGAAACCGTTGAAAAAAAGAGCAAAGAGCTCTATGAGTGGACGCAGGCTTTGGTATGGGCTGTGATCATCGTGGTGCTGCTCTTTACCTTTGTGGTCCGTCTCATCGGAGTGGACGGCGGCTCCATGCGCTGCACGCTGGAATCCGGTGACCGCCTTTTGGTGGTGAGCCCCTTGCTGTATGACGATTATCAGCCCGGTGATATTGTGGTGGCGCGGAAGGAGAGCTTTATGGCCTCTCCCATCGTCAAGCGCGTGATCGCGGTGGAAGGGCAGACGGTGGATATCGATCCCTATTCCGGCTGCGTTTATGTAGACGGTGTGATGCTGGAAGAGGAGTATATCAGAGAACCCAATTACACTGTGGGCGATATGCAGTTTCCTCTCACGGTAGAGGAGGGCTGCGTGTTCCTTCTGGGTGATAACCGCAATGCCAGCACCGACAGCCGCTTTACCCAGTGCGGTCAGGTGGATGAACGCTATATCATGGGCAAGGCCGTTATGCTGCTGATCCCCGGAGTAAATCCCGATACCGAAAGCCGTGAATTCGGTCGGATCGGATGGATAGGTTAACTGTATGAAAGAAATGGAAAACAAAATGAATATCCAGTGGTATCCCGGTCATATGACCAAGACCCGCCGCATGATCGTCGATCAGCTGCGGCATGTGGATGCCGTCTGTGAGATTCTCGATGCGCGCATTCCTGTTTCCAGCCGCAACCCCGATGTGGATGAGCTGACGGCAGGCAAGCCCCGCCTCATCGTTCTCAACCGTGTGGATCAGGCTGACCCTGCCGCAACCAAGCGCTGGGCGCAGTATTTCCGCGCAAAGGGTTATGCCGTGCTGGAGGCGGACGCCAAAAGCGGCCTTGGCACCAATCGCTTTGCCGCCTGCGTGCGGGAACTTCTCAGCGAGAAGATCCGCGCTTACGCGGAAAAGGGACAGGTGGGCCGTGTGATCCGCGTGATGATCCTGGGCATCCCCAATGTGGGCAAGTCCACATTTATCAATAAGGTAGCCAAGCGAAAGACCGCCAAGGCGGAGGACCGTCCCGGTGTGACCCGCTCCAAGCAGTGGGTGCCTGTGGATGCCTCTTTGGAACTGATGGATACCCCCGGTATCCTCTGGCCCAAGTTTGAAGACCAGAGTGTGGGTCTCAACCTTGCCTTTACCGGCGCTGTCCGTGACGAGGTCATGGATATCGAAGAACTGGCCTGCCATCTTCTCACCTATATGGGCCGCCATTATCCTGAGGCGCTGAAGGCTCGCTACAAGGTGGAAACGGAAGAGGAAGACGGCGGCTATGAGCTGCTGCAAAAGTGCGGAAAGAACCGCGGATTTGTGGTGCGCGGCGGCGAGATCGACACCGAGCGCATGGCAAAGGTGCTGATGGATGAGTACCGGGGCGGCAAGCTTGGACGATTTACACTGGAACTGCCGGAAGAGAT
>JAFQLA010000152.1 GCA_017396725.1 Oscillospiraceae bacterium | reverse complement strand
AATAAGTACGGCGCGGACCTCCTGCGCCTGTGGGCCGGCTCCGCTGACTATCATGTGGACGTTCGCTGCTCCGATAACATCTTCAAGCAGCTCTCCCAGAACTATCTCAAGTTCCGCAACACCTGCAAGTTCATTCTGGATAACCTGGTGGACTTCGACCCCGAAAACCTGACTGCTCCCGCTGACATGCTGGCGCTGGACCGCTGGGTGCTGACCCAGACCAACCGCCTCATGGACAAGGCAGAAGAGGCCTACAAGAACTATGAGTTCCACATCATCACCCATGCGGTGAATGATTTCTGCGTCACCACCCTCTCCTCCTTCTATCTGGATATCGTGAAGGACCGCCTGTATTGCGATGAAGCCGATTCCGCTTCCCGCCGCAGCGCGCAGAGCGCCCTCTATCTGGTGCTCTCTACTCTTGCCAAGCTCTTCGCTCCCATCCTCTGCTTCACCTGCGATGAGATCTGGCTGGCTATGCCTCACCGCAAGGGCGATGACGCACGCAACGTCCTCTTCAACGACATGAATAAGCCCTTCGCTGAATACGATCTGGGCGATTGCGTAAGCTGGGCAAGCCTTATCCAGCTCCGCACCGGCGTGAACGCCGCTCTCGAAGCTGCCCGCGCCGAAAAGAAGATCGGTAAGGCGCTGGAAGCCCATGTGACCCTCGTCAAGGACGCTTCCTATCCCAACGACAACCTCAAGAGCCTGGAAGAAGACTTTGCCGACCAGTGGGCTGACCTCTTCATCGTGAGCGATGTGGAAGTTTCCTCCGATCCCCAGCTGTACGCTGCCGCCGCTGAAACGCCCATCGCAGGCGTCCGCGTGCTGGTAAGCGAAGCCAAGGGCGTCAAGTGCCCCCGCTGCTGGAAGCACTCCGAAGATGCCCATGCGGAAACCGGTCTTTGCCCCCGCTGCGCCGCAGTGGTGGCCAAGATCCCCATGGCTATTGAAGAATAAGACGCATATGGATAAAAAAAGAGAGAGTCGAAAGACTCTCTCTTTTTTGTAATGGTTTTGTTGTGGATAGAGGATGGGGGATTTGGTAAAATAAAAGTATAAAATCAGGATAAGGAGGCGAAAGACATGAAAAGACGCGTGATAACACTGCTGCTGGCTTTGACCCTGCTGCTGACGGGATGCAGCGGCAGCGGCAGTGGGAATATCGGCATGGATCCTGTGGAAAAAGTGAAGTACCCCACGGCGCTGGCGGAGGATGATTATCAGCGCCGCCATGAGCGCAGGGAAGAAAACGCCCTCTCCGCCGAAGAATACGGAGTCCTGCGGGACTTTTCCGCCCGTTCTTCCGCCCTTGCGCTGCAAGGGGGAGAAAACGCCGTTTTTTCGCCTTTGAGCCTTTGGTATGCGCTCTCTCTTTGCGCTGAGGGGGCAGAGGGCGAGACGGAGGCGGCGCTGATGAGAGTTCTCGGCGCAGCGGACGATGCGGACGATATTGCCCACGACGCCTATATGCTGCTCTATGAGGATAATGAGCTCACCACGCTGCGCCTTTCCAACTCCGCGTGGATCAACAAGGAGTATGCCTTGGAAGAGGATTTTACAGAGACGGCGGCAGAGGAGTATTTTGCCCAGATTTATTCCTGCGATTATGGTGACGCGGCCACGGGAGAGGCCATGGGCAAATGGGTGAAGGAGGCCACCGGCGGACTTTTGGGCGGCGGGGCCTTTGATACAGACCCCGCAACCATTATGACGCTTTTCTCCGCCCTTTATTTCTCCGGCCAATGGAGTCGGCAGTTTGAGGAAGAAAACAATGTGCACGAGCCCTTTACCAATGCCGATGGCAGCGATGTGACGGTGGAATATATGTACATCGGCTTTGAGGGAGATGCGTGGCGTGAGGGAAGCAGCTGGACTTCCGCAACTCTTAATTTCCGCAACACAGGCAGCATGACCTTTGTGCTGCCCCATGAGGGGGAGAGTGTGGAGACAGTGCTCCCCCGGCTGGATGAGATCCTCTCCGGCGGCGGCACGGAGCATAGGGGGACGATCCACTGGCAAATCCCAAAATTTGAAGTGACGAGCAAGTTTGATGCGAAAACCATGGAACGCGTGATCACGGACTTGGGTGCGGGCATCATTTTTGATGTGGAGACAGCAGACTTTTCTGACATTTGTTCCATGGAGGGTGTGAAGCCCTATGTGGATTCCGTGGAGCAGGAGGCAACCATCGCCATTGACGAAAACGGCGCGGTGGCGGCGGCCTATACCAAGGTGGAAGTGGGAGACGGCTGCGCTGATGCACCGCCGCGGGAAGAGGAAGAGCTTGACTTCATTTTGAACCGCCCCTTCCTCTTTATTGTGGAGAGCCAGGGTGTGCCGCTTTTTGTGGGCACAGTGCAAAACATGGGCTGAATTCCACTTTACACCTGAAAAATTAGTGCTATAATAAAGGTGCGCTTGAAAAGAGCGCACCTTTTAAGGGCCCGTGGCTCAGCTGGGAGAGCGTTCGGTTCGCATCCGAGAGGTCGAGGGTTCGAATCCCTTCGGGTCCACCAACAAAAAAGAGAGTGCCAATCGGCACTCTTTTTT
>JAFQLA010000151.1 GCA_017396725.1 Oscillospiraceae bacterium | reverse complement strand
TGAATACCAAAAGCACCGTCTTTCGACGGTGCTTTTTTTCTCCCTCAGTCTTTGCCTTCGGCAAATCCGTCCCCCTTGTCAGGGCAGACGGAAGGGCAGCCCTCACCTTTTTATTGACATTCCCCGCCTTTGCCCCCATAATAGCACTTGCGCTCTTGGCGCAAAGGAGCTTACTATGAACGAAAATCAGAACTTTACAACGGGGCCCATTTACGCCCCTTTGATCCGCTTCTGCCTGCCGGTGCTGCTGGCCCTTTTCCTGCAGGCTATGTACAGCGCCGTGGACCTTATGATCGTGGGCCGGTTCGGCGGGGAGCTGGCGGATGTGTATGTTTCCGCGGTCTCCACCGGCAGCCAGATCATGATCTCCCTCACCTTTGTGGTGACGGGCCTTGCCATGGGGCTTACGGTGCTGGTGGGTGAAAAGATCGGCGCGGGCCGCCGTGAGGAGGCGGGCAGGATCATCGGCAGCGGCATCTGCCTTTTTGCCGTGGTGGCGGTGGTCCTCACCCTTTTGATGCTCATCTTCGCTGAGGGGCTCTCCTCGCTGATGCACGCCCCCAAAGAGGCCTTTGGCTCTACCGTGGCCTATGTTGCCATCTGCGGCGGCGGCATGGCTTTCATCACCGCCTACAATCTCCTTGGCAGCATTTTCCGCGGCATCGGGGACTCCAAAACGCCCCTTCTCACCGTGTTCATCGCCTGCGTCACCAACATTTTATGTGACCTTTTGCTGGTGGCCGTCCTGGGCATGGGCGCGGCAGGCGCCGCCATCGCCACGGTGTTCGCTCAGGGCGTCAGCGTGGTTTTGTCCCTTCTCATCGTGCGGAAAAGAGCGCTGCCCTTTGCCTTCTCCCGCAGGGATATCCGCTTCCACGGCGGCTATATCAAAAAGATCCTGCGCCTTGGCGTACCCATCGCCCTGCAGGATATCCTGGTGAGCATCTCCTTTCTGGTGCTCCTTGCCATCATCAACGATATCGGCCTTACGGAATCCGCGGGCCTTGGCGTTGCCGAGCGTGTGTGCGCCTTCATCATGCTGATCCCCTCGGCCTTTATGCAGGCCATGTCCGCTTTCGTCGCTCAGAATATGGGCGCGGGTCGGCTGGACCGTGCCCGCCGCGCCCTGCTCTACGGTATCGTTACCTCTCTTGCTGTGGGTATCGCGGTTGGCGGCTTCACCTTCTTCCGCGGCGATCTCCTTGCCGCCATCTTCGCCAAGGACGCTCACATCATCGCCCCCGCCGCCGACTATCTCAAGGCCTACGCCATCGACTGCATGCTCACCCCCTTCCTCTTTTGCTTCATGGGGTATTTCAACGGCTGCGGCAACACCACTTTCGTCATGGCGCAGGGCATCATCGGCGCCATCGGCGTGCGCCTTCCCGTCTCGTGGTATATGAGCGGGCTCCTTCCCGTGTCTCTTTTCCGCATCGGCCTCGCCACTCCCTGCTCCACCGTGGTGCAGATCGCGCTGTGCCTTGGCTTTTTCGTCTATACCGCCCGCAGAATAAAGCGATAAAAAAACCCCGCCGAAAATGGCGGATGTCCGTAAAACAGTTTCAGTCCCGGCAGGATGACCTGCCGGGACTGTTCTTGTATATATTGCAGCCACATGATATAATGGGCGAAACAGACCGATAAACTTGAATTTGACGAGGTAAAAATATGACAGAGGCACAGAAAGAAACCCTGCGTTTCTACACAACAAATGATTATTTGCTAATAAACGGTCTTCTTTGGGGAGCAGATGAGAAAACGATTGATATATTCATCCATCTTATCAACGAGGACGGCAGAGGTGTGATGGCTGAAGCTGTTGAACAAGGATTTGATATCCGTTGGAATTGCAGTAAGGAAGAGGGCATTCGGCTATTTAACGTCTATCAAAAGCGATTCCCGGTTATTGATAACGATGATGTAAAGAAATGCATTCTCAAAAGAGCAAGAGACGATATTTCCAATATGATGGCTGCTATGACACCACTTACAACCGAAATGGTGCTATACAGAAATATCAAAACCAGGTTTGTTGAGCATTTAGAGCAAGGAATGACCCTTCATCATTTCGGTTTTTCCTCCTGCAGCTTAAGCCCTCATGTTGCAGAGAATGCAACGTATGGTTCAAGCGGATGTACCTTAGCAGAAATAATTGTCCCAGCAGACACACCTGCAATTCGACTTGATTTAATGCCAGATGTGCAAAACGAACCCGATGAAGTTATTTTGGCACCGATGGATTTTATAGTTACCAAAATCGACAGAGAAAACAATAAGATATTTTTGACTTGCAACAAACCAACACGTTGATAAATTCCAATTTGTCGAGCAACACCCTTGACGCTCTTTTTGC
>JAFQLA010000150.1 GCA_017396725.1 Oscillospiraceae bacterium | reverse complement strand
GTGTCCAACGCGCTGCGGCTCAACTGGTTTGATATCAAAAGCAGCAAACGGGATAAGAAAAGAGAAACTGCGGAGATCGATTCGGATTTCCGAAAGGAATACTGTGAAGAAAAAATTGTGGAAGTAAAGGAGATCACAACTATGAAGAAGGTAATCGGCGTGGAAGGTATGATGTGCCCCCATTGCAGCGCACATGTGGAAAAGGCTCTTAAGGGTGTGGACGGCGTCAGCGAAGTGACGGTGGATCTGGAAGGGAAGAAGGCCCATGTGGTGCTGGGCGCAGAGGTTAGTGATGAAGTGCTGATGGCTGTTGTAAAGGAAGCCGGCTACGAGCCCACCTCCTGCGAAGAAGAATAAGATAAAGAGGCGCATCTTAGATGCGCCTCTTCTCTGTTTACTTTATTGTTGTTAAGCCCATCCAATAAGAGATGAGAGCTGCAGCGGCCCAAAAGGTCCAAAGGATATATCGCATAGCGATTTCCCAGTCAGACGGTTCGGCGCGGTCTGCATTGCGAATCCGGAAAGACAGATTATGACGGAAAATTTCATCGGCAAACAGAATGTGTATAACACCAAAAGCGGAGAGCAGAATGCCGAAGAACCACAAACTCCAAACACCTTTGCTTGTCAAATCGGGATCATGGGTTAATTTTAAGATATCATAAACAGTAGGAGCCATTTCGTCGATGGGATTTCCATCACTGTCATATGTAACTCCGTTTGCAGTGGTGGTAAAAGAACCCAGAATTCCCTCTTCATCAAAAAGGAGCATTCCTATAGAAGAATCGGGATAAAAACTTCCGCGGAAAAAGATGTTGCCATTCTGCAGAATTTCTACGCCGGTTACCGGCCAATCCAAATCTTCTACTATGGCAGAAGGATCTTCTTTGACGGTGTAGGGACCATAAGTTTCTTCCTCATAGGAGAAGGTTACGGTTTTATCAGAAACTGTAATGGAGATTTTTTCTCCAAAGGCGCGGCCGGTGTAAATAATACTGTCGCCTTCGTGGTGCGGCAGAAGAATAGCTTTTTTAAAAGCATATCCAACGCGGGAAGAAGCTGCACAATAGGCGGCGGTGAAGACAATAAATGCAATTGATAAGAAAATAAGAAGGCCTTTTTGATAAAGTCCCAGTGACTTTATTCGCTTCATGCAATCTCCTCCTTTCGTTCTTTATTCTATTTTAGCATTATGCATAACATACTGCAAGATAAACACCCGGACTGCTTGAGTCCGGGTGTGTTTTATTCAGGTCAAGGGCGTCCAGCTGCAGCCGGTATCGTAGTAGGTGAGGTTCAAGGCAACGGCCAGATTGCGGGAAGAAGTACCGTCCGTTACGGAAACGGTGACGGTCATGGAACTGTTATAGCCGCCAAAATCGGCGATACCTGTGCAGACACCGCCTACGCAGGGAGCGTCAAAGGAGTAAGAGCCGAAAGAGCCGTTAAAGGTGATGGAATAGGTGAGGCCTTCGCCGGAGATATTGGGGGTGAATTCATATTCCAGATCATCATTGCCGGCGGGGGTGAAGTTGAGCCCTGTGATGCTGAACTCTGTGGGAAGAGAATCAAGGGACATTTCTTCCGCGGGGACGGTATTTCTCCCGGCATAGCTGACGGCAAGGATAATGGCAATCGCTGCCAGCGGGATCAAAAGCAGCAGCCAAAGGTGCGGCTTTTTCTTCACAGCGGGTGCTGCTGCGGCAGGAGGAGCAAATTCTCTTCCGCAGAGTGCGTCCAGCGAGATCTCCAGTGCGTCTGCCAAAAGGAGAAGATTATTGAGATCGGGCATAGCGTCCCCTGTTTCCCATTTGCTGATGGCCTGACGGGACACATTTACTTTAGCGGCCAGATCTTCCTGACTCAAGCCGCGGCTTTTACGCTCACGGGTGAGAATTTCGTTGAATTTCATAGCGATCACCTCCGTTTGGGATGCTTCTATGATAGCAGGCGGGGTAGTTGCGCGCCACCAAGGGGTGTTGGAATTTTCGCAACCAAGGGTTGCAGAAGGTCAGATCTCACGGTAAAGGGACTTGAGAAGGGTGATTTCGGCGGCATAGCCCTCCAACTCGTTGGGGGTTTCCAAAAAGAAGGGCAGGTGGCGCAGGGCGCTGTGGTTGATGATGCGCTCCATGGCTGCGGTGCCGATATGTCCCTCACCGATCTTTTGGTGGCGGTCCTTGTGGCTGGCGATGGGGTTTATGCTGTCATTGATGTGGATGGCTTTGAGACGGTGGAGACCTACGACGCGGTCAAACTCAGAAAGTACACCGTCCAAGTCGTTTACGATATCATAGCCGCCGTCATGAACATGGCAGGTATCCAGGCAGACGCCGATTTTTTCTTTGAGTTCCACGCGGTCGATGATGGCGCGGAGCTCTTCAAAGCGCCCGCCTACTTCGCTGCCTTTGCCTGCCATGGTTTCCAGCAGCACGGTAGTGGTCTGCTGCGGGGTGAGGATCGCATTGAGAGTCTCGGCAATGAGATTGATGCCGATTTCTGTGCCCTGTCCCGTATGGCTGCCGGGGTGGAAATTATAGAGGTTGCCGGGGATATATTCCATGCGCTTTAAATCGTCTGCCATGGTCTGGAGCGCAAACTCACGGGTCTCGGCAGTGGCGGAGCAGGGGTTGATGGTATAGGGCGCGTGGGCCAGCACGGTGCAAATGCCGTTTTCGGCGGCGAGCTGCAAAAAGCGCGCTACATCCGCCTCATCAATATCCTTGGCCTTGCTGCCCCGTGGGTTGCGGGTGAAGAACTGGAAGGTGTTGGCACCGATGGAAAGGGCAGTTTTTCCCATATGATAAAAGCCTTTGGATGCGGAAAGGTGGCAGCCGATGGTGAGCATAGTTTTCCTCCTTGAGGTGATTTTCCTACAGTATAACAAAAGTTGACAAAAAAAGCACCCATCCTTTATAGTACGGATAGAGAAAGGGGCGGGATGAGATGAATATTTCGCTGCATTATGAAGAATACGGCGCGGGAGAACCGCTGATCCTGCTCCACGGAAACGGTGAGGATCTGACCTATTTCAAAAACCAGATCCTGTATTTTCCCCGCTCCCGCCGTGTTATCGCGGTGGATACCCGCGGGCATGGGCAGTCTCCCCGGGGAACGGCACCTTTTACACTTTCCCAATTTGCTGAAGATCTTGCGAATCTTATGGATGGAATGGATCTGGAAAAGGCGGATATTCTGGGCTTTTCCGATGGCGGCAACATTGCCCTGCTCTTTGCACTGAAATATCCCCGGCGGGTGAGAAAGCTGATTTTAAACGGCGCCAATCTTTCGCCTGCAGGGGTGAAGACCTCTGTGCAGCTGCCGGTGGTGCTGGGGTATCGCATGGCAAAGTGCTTTGCGAAAAAAAGTGATGGGGCGCAAAAGAACGCGGAGATACTGGGCCTTATGGTCAATGAGCCCCATATCGCGCCTGCGGAACTCGAGCGGCTTACGATGCCGGTGCTGGTTATTGCGGGCAGCAGGGATATGATCAAGGATTCCCACACGCGGCGCATTGCCGCAAGTATCACGGGAAGCGAACTTGTGATTTTAAAAGGTGACCATTTTATTGCCGCCAAGGAAAGCAAAGCTTTCAACAAAGCGGTAGAACAGTTTTTGGAGAAAGATGGATGGAAATGAACCAATCGCGGCGCATCATTCGTTCCGCGGAAAAGCGGGATCTGCAGGCGCTGCTGGATATTTACAATTACGAAGTGGAATGCGGTGTAGCCACCTTTGATCTGCATCCCAAAGAAATGACTGAGTGGGAAGAATGGTTCGCTCATCACAATGTGGAGAATCATCCGCTTTTGGTGATGGAAGAAAACGGCGAGGTAATCGCGTACGCATCCCTCTCGCCGTATCGGGAAAAAGAGGCGTATATCAGCACGGTGGAGCTATCTATTTATGTAGCACCTGCGCATCGGGGAAAAGGTGTGGCAAGCGCGCTGATGGAGGAAATTCTGCGCCTTGCCCGTGAGGATAAGCTTACCCATACGGTGGTGTCTGTGATCACTTCCGGTAACGCTGCCAGTACACATCTGCATGAAAAGTTCGGCTTTATCTATGGCGGTACTATCCGCGAGGT
>JAFQLA010000149.1 GCA_017396725.1 Oscillospiraceae bacterium | reverse complement strand
CATCAAAGCGGAAGCGCCGCAGGCGCAGAATACTGGCATTGGGCAGAGTGAAGTAAGCAAGGGGGATCACGCCGCCCACCAGCTGGCTGATGGCGGTAGCCGCCGCGGCACCTGCAAGCCCCCACTCCAGCACCGCCACAAACAGCGCGTCCAGCGCGATGTTGGTAACGCCCGCCGCCACGGTGATCCAAAGGCCCATGCGGGGCCGCTCCGCCGCCACGCAGTAGCTCTGGAACTCATTTTGCAGAATGAAGAACACCAGCGTGGACAAAAGCCCCCGGCCGTAGACCACGCAGTCTTCCACCATTTCCCCCTCCGCGCCAAGGGCAGCGGCAATGGGCCGCAGGGCCGCGATGCCCGCCACCGTCAGCACAAAGCCAACCAGCGCGGAAACGGCAATGAACATGGTGAAAAGTTCATTGGCCTTGTCCTTCTTCCCCTCTCCCATGGTCTTGGAGATCAGGGCGCAGCCGCCGGTACCCAGCATGAAGCCAAGGGCGCCGAAAATCATGAGAAATGGCATAATGAGGTTCACAGCGGCAAAGGCGGTCTTGCCCACATAGTTGGAAACAAAGATGCCGTCCACAATGCCGTAAATGGAGGTGAAGATCATCATACCAATGGAGGGGATCGTAAACCGGGCCAGCTTTCCGTAGGTAAAGTGGTCGGATAACTGAATGTGCATCAGGAGACTCTCCTTCTCTGGATCATATCAGGGATACTATAAGAAATGTCCCCCAAAATGTCAACTGCTCCGCCCCTTATTCACCCTTGCGGCAGACGGCATTATCCTGTATAGTAAATCGCAGGAGGGATCTGAAATGATGAAAAAACTTTCTGCGCTCTTTATGGCGCTGGTAATGACCCTGACACTCACCGCCTGCAGCTCCGAAACGACGCAGGTTGTGGAGATCCTCGCCGAAGCCGCCATAGAAGAGGCTCTGGACTACGCCGAAAAAAATCTCGCTCAGGCGGAGGATCCGCAGGAGGAGGTTTCGGCAGAAACGGTTTCTCCCGACTCGGCGGAGCCTTCCATCGACGAGGCCGGCTGCTACACATCGGCGGAGGATGTGGCCCTCTATATCCACACCTACGGGCATCTTCCGTCAAACTTTATCACCAAAAAGGAAGCCCAGTCCCTTGGTTGGAGCGGCGGCGGTCTGGAGCCTTACGCCCCCGGCATGTGCATTGGCGGAAACCGGTTTGGAAATTATGAGGGTCTGCTGCCGGAAAAAGACGGGCGCACCTATACCGAGTGCGATATCGACACGCTGGGCGCCGAAAGCCGGGGCGCCAAACGCATTGTCTTTTCCAATGACGGCCTCATCTACTATACGGAGGATCACTACGCCTCCTTCACCCTGCTCTACGGCGAGGAATAAGCCATGAAAGAAATCGTAATCGACGGCAAAGCCGTCCGCTTCATGGAGGACATCCATTCCCTGCTGAAAACAGAGCTTTCCTTTCCGCACTGGTACGGAAACAATCTGGATGCCCTTTTTGACCTTCTTACCGATCTCCATGAGGAAGTTTCTCTCACCCTGCTCCACGCGGATATCCTCTCAGAGACCCTTGGCGGTTTTTATCCCCGCCTCGTCCGGCTGCTGAGCGACGCGGCAGAGGAAAATCCCCTCTTTTCTTTCCATCTTGCATAAGCGAAACTCCCGTGAAGCCGCGGCTTCACGGGAGCTTTTATTTCCCCTGCAGGAGCATCAGCGCAAGGCCGTAGAGCACGCTGGCCAGTGTCCCATAAACAATGACCGGCCCCGCGATGACAAACATCTTCGCCGCCATGCCTGTGATAAACCCCTCGCTCTTGAAATCCACCGCCGGGGATACCACGGAATTGGCAAACCCTGTAATGGGCACCAGCGTCCCCGCGCCGGCGAAGCGGGCGATTTTATTATAGAGATTCAGCCCCGTGAGGAGGGCTGAGATCAGCACCAGCGTGATGGCGGTGGCAGTGCCGGCATCCTCTTTTCCAAGTCCTGCGCTCATCCAGCCGTTCTGAAGGGCCTGCCCCACCGCGCAGATCCCGCCGCCGATCACAAAGGCAAAGAGGGTATCCTTCACGATGGGGGATTTGGGGGCAATGCGCTTCACATAAGCCTGATATTCTTTCGGTGTCATCCGCTTTTCCTCCTGTTTCCTTTTTAACTCAGCATTTCCCGAAAGGGCCGGGGCTATTCCCCTTCTTTCCCTTGAAAATCTTTCTTCCCCGCGGTATCATGACCACATCAACATAGGAGGCTCCGCCATGAAACCTGCCCTGCGCCCTCTGGGGCTGTACATCCACATCCCCTTCTGCAAACAAAAATGCGCCTACAGCGATTTCTATTCCCTGGCCGGAAACGAAAGCCGCATGGAGGAATATCTCGACGCTCTTTGCGCCGACCTCACGGAAACCGCCCGCTACACCCCCGGCTACCGCGTGGACACTGTGTATTTTGGGGGCGGCACCCCCACATATCTGGGGGAAAAGCGCCTTGTCCGCATTCTTAAAACGGTTTTGAAGCAGTTCCAAGT
>JAFQLA010000148.1 GCA_017396725.1 Oscillospiraceae bacterium | reverse complement strand
CCCGGCATGGTCACAACCGACATGGTAAAGACCATGGCCAAGGATTCCATCATCTTCGCCTGCGCCAATCCCACACCTGAAATCTTCCCCGAGGACGCCAAGGCAGGCGGCGCGGCAGTCGTTTCCACCGGCCGCAGCGATTTTCCCAATCAGATCAATAATGTGCTGGCTTTCCCCGGCGTGTTCCGCGGCACCTTCGATGTCCGCGCCAGCGACATCAACGAAGAGATGAAGATGGCGGCCGCCAGGGCGCTTTCCGATCTTATCAGCGATGAAGAGCTTTCCGCTGACTATATTATTCCCAAGGCATTCGATAAGCGTGTCGGCCCCGCCGTGGCCGCCGCGGTGGCAGAAGCCGCCCGCAAAAGCGGCGTTGCCCGCATTTAATGCAACAAAAAAGGTCTCTCATCAGAGAGACCTTTTTATTTACTGATGAATGGTGACGGAGGTCATCACAGGCTGGTCTTCGGGAGCGATGGTGCCGTTATTATCCAGAGGCTGCGCTGCCTCGCAAACCGCGTCCACCACTTCCATGCCGCTGATCACTTTACCGAAAGCAGCATACTGTCCATCCAGATGAGGCGCATCTTCATGGCAGATAAAGAACTGGGTGGAGGCGCTGTCGGGTGCGTTACTGCGGGCCATAGAAATCACGCCGCGTTCATGGGGAATATTGTTGGTATAACCGTTGGCGGAGAATTCACCCACGATGGTTTCCACATCATCGTTGGGATAACCATCGCCATCGATATCACCGCCCTGCATCATAAAGCCCTTGATGATGCGGTGGAAGGTAAGACCGTCATAATAGCCGCTTTGGGCCAAAGCCACGAAGTTAGCCACGCTGACAGGCGCCACATCACCGTAAAGCTCCAGCTCAATAGTACCGTAATCCGCAATCTCGACGGTAGCATAATAGGTGCCGATGGGATCGGCAGCGAGAACCGCACCATCTTCCGGCGCTTTATCACGGTTTAAAACAAGGCCCAGAACCACTACGATCACGGCTACCGCCGCCACGCAGAGATAAAGAGCTTTCATCTTCTGATCTTCTTTTTTAGCTGCTTTCTTTTGCAAAATCATCGTTCCTTTCCGATATGATAGCCCTATGGTAACATAAAATCCCCCATTTGGTAACATAAATCTTGAAATTTTACGAAAAAACAATTTTTTCTTTGCAATTTTTACCGAATGTGTTACACTATTCGCATGAATAATCCCCCGGAAAGAAGGTTTTATATATGAAGACGAAAACTTTGACCCGCATCATCGCATTGCTCTGCGCAATGCTTTGCCTCACCGGCTGCGCTTCCAACGCAGCAGAAGAGGAAAATTTCTATCTGGAACCCGTCCCCATGGCTGAGCTTTCTCTCGAACAGGAAATGGCCGCTCTGGCTGACGCTCTTGCCGCTATCGATGTGGAACTGGTGCCCGAAGCTCCCGGCAAGCTGCTCCAGAGCAACGACAAGGCTACCATCGACTATTCCAACACCGCTGACGGTTATGTCATGGTCAACTTCACCGCCGCCACCACCAAGCGCCTGAAGGTAAAGGTCACCGGCCCCAGCGCTGTAGATTATACCTACAACCTCCCCGCCGGGGAATGGACCACCTTCCCCCTGTCCGACGGCAGCGGCAGCTACACCATCAAGGTTTATGAAAACACCACCGGCAACAAGTACGCCGTGGTTCTCACTCTCACCACCGATGTGATCCTTACCAACGAATTCGCCCCCTTCCTCTGCCCCAATCAGTATGTGAATTACACCGCGGATTCTCTTGCCGTCCGCAAGGCAGCTGAACTTACCGCCGGCAAGACTACCGCTTTGGAAAAGGTGGAAGTGATCTACGACTATGTGGTAAAGAACTTCACTTACGACAAGGAAAAGGCTGCCACCGTAAAGAGCGGCTATCTCCCCGTGCTGGACGATGTGATGAATGCCAAGAAGGGCATCTGCTTCGACTACGCTTCCCTCATGGCCGCCATGCTCCGCAGCCAGGGTGTTCCCTGCAAGCTGGTGGTTGGCTACGCCGGCACCGCATACCACGCATGGATCAATGTGTGGAGTGAAGAAACCGGTTGGGTAGAAGGCGTTGTTTACTTCGACGGTACCGCTTGGCAGCGTATGGATCCCACCTTTGCTTCCTCCGGCAAGCAGAGCGCTTCCATTATGCAGTACATCGGTAACGGCAGCAACTACACCGAAAAGTATCTCTACTAATATTATATTTACCGCCATAAAAGGGCTTGCTTTGCAAGCCCTTTTTCGCCATTTTTGCAATCGAGGTCCAACTATGAAAAAGACGGCTCTTTTCCCCAATGACACCCTCGCAAGACTCTTTCGCGCACTCTCATTACTGCTTCACGCGGGCATTCCCCTCTCAGACGCCATCTATCTTATGAAAGAAGATGAAAGCGGCAGCGAGGCGGATGCCCTTCTTGCCGTGGGCCGTGAAATGGACAGCGGCGCCATGCTCTCCATCGCTATGGAAAAAGCGGGCGTATTCCCCGCCCATGCCCTGCGCATGGTGGAAGTCGGTGAGGCCACAGGCCATCTGGAGTCCGCCCTTGCCTCTCTTGCTGATTATTACGACGAGGAAGACGCCATGGCAAAGGAAGTGCGCAGCGCGCTTTTGTATCCTTCCGTGCTGTTTGTGATGATCCTTGCGGTCATCGGCGTGCTGGTGATCAAAGTTCTGCCCGTTTTCGATTCTGTTTATTCCTCTTTGGGCGGCAGCCTTACCGGTATTGCCGCAGGCCTTTTGGCTTTGGGCAATATCCTGCGAAGCATCATGCCCGCTCTTTTGGTGATTCTTGCCGCCGCGGCGCTTTTCGCCCTTTGCTGCGCTCTCTCCCCCGCTGTGCGCAATTCCCTCGTTGCCGCATACCGCCGCAGATTCGGCCACAAAGGTGTGGGCGGCAAAATGGCACTGGCCCGTTTCGCTCTCTCCCTTTCCATGGCACTGGAAAGCGGCATGTACGCTGAAGACGCCCTGAGCCTTTCCGCAGGTCTCCTGCAGGATGTTCCCGTTCTGGCCCGCCGCGCGCAGCAGGCCGCGGATGCCGTGAAAAACAGCGCCGAACTTTCCGAGGCACTGAAGGAGAACGCGCTTCTTTCCCCCAAGGATTGCCGCATGCTCTCCATCGGTATGAAAAGCGGCAGCGGCACAAGCGTCATGGCGGATATTGCCCGCCGCGCCGCTCAGAACGCACGCGAAGCCGCACGCACGGTGGTAAGCCGGGTAGAACCCGCCATGGTGCTCTCTGCAGGCGTGATCGTAGGCGTGATCCTCCTGAGCGTGATGCTGCCCCTTATGAACATCATGTCCTCTATTGGGTAAGCGCCTATGAAAAAGACATTTCCCCTTCTCCTTAGCCTTTGCGCCATAGCCCTTGCGGTATTTCTCTTTTTCACCGCGGTGGACGGCATCGATTCCGGCCACACCGAAGAGGACGCGCAGCAGCTCTCCCAATCTCTGCGCCGCGCAGCCGCCGCCTGCTACGCCGCCGAAGGCGCCTATCCCGAAGACCTTTCCTATCTGGAAGACCATTACGGCATCCAGATCGATCCTGAACATTACAGCGTGATCTACCGGCCCATCGGCTCCAACCTGATGCCCGAGAT
>JAFQLA010000147.1 GCA_017396725.1 Oscillospiraceae bacterium | reverse complement strand
GGCATCAATGTTACCATTTATAAGTACCTTGCTACCTGCATCGGCGCCGGTATTTCCGGTCTTGGCGGCCTCTTCTATGTAATGGACTACATTAAGGGCACCTGGGCAAACGACGGTATCATCGAAGGCCTCGGCTGGCTGGCAGTAGCGCTGGTCATCTTTACCACCTGGAAGCCCATCAATGCCATTTGGGGTTCTTACCTCTTCGGTTTCGTCTATTGGGCATATCTCTATATTCCCGGTCTGACCCGCGGCTCTCAGGAAATTTTCAAGATGCTTCCCTATGTGGTTACGCTGGCAGTTCTGATCTTCGTATCCATGCGCAAGAGAAGAGAAAACCAACCGCCTGCGGCACTCGGCCTCTCTTATTTCCGCGAGGAACGCTGATGTAATGAAAAAGAGAGTGGTTTATACCACTCTCTTTTTTTACTCTTTATTCAGCCTTAGCCTTGTCCTTTGCTTTTGCTCTTCGCGCGGCGGCAGCCTGCTCTTTCAGTACGCGGCCCGTAGGCGTATCCGCAAGGCCGCCCAACGCGGTTTCACGGAATTCCACCGGCATACGACGGCCTACTTCACCCATAGCATCGATCACTTCATCCACGGGGATCTGACTCTCAATGCCGGCAAGGGCCATATCTGCCGCGGTAACAGCATTTACCGCGCCAATCACATTTCTTTTTACGCAAGGCACTTCCACAAGGCCGCCCACAGGGTCACAGATCAAACCCATCAGGTTTTTCAGCGCCATCGCCACCGCATGGCCGATAGCTTCGCCGCTGCCGCCCTTGATGGCTACCAAAGCACCGGCCGCCATGGCAGATGCCGTGCCGATCTCAGCCTGGCAACCGCCGGCCGCACCGGAAATAGACGCGCGGCACGCAATCACCGCGCCGATGCCGCTGGCAACATACAGTGCCTCTAAAATGTCTTTTTGTGTCAGCTGATTTCTGGCACAAAGCGGCAGCAGCACCGCAGGCAAAACACCGCAGGCGCCTGCCGTGGGAGCCGCAACAATACGGCACATGCAGGCATTGGATTCCGCCATAGAAAGCGCCTCAGCAATGACTTCGCTCATAAATTCACCGCTCATGGCAACGCCTCGTTTGGAATGCTGGCGCATTTTCAAACCGTCGCCGCCCACAAGGCCGCTGACACTGCGGCGCTGACCGGTATACTGATCGGCTGCGTCCTGCATGGCCTGCCATGTATAGAGCATCTTGGCGAGAGACTCTTCGCGGGTGACCTGGCGCTCATCAATATCCGTTTCCAAAACGATTTCCCAGAATTCCTTACCGGATTTCGCCATCCGATCTAAAATCTCCTGCATAGAGCTTAGTACCATTTTCATCCGCCTCCTCTCTTGTTTTATCGTAATAAGTAAGCTTGATGATACCGGGCAAACGGCTCAAAAGATCACGCACAGCCTGCGGAACAGACTGATCCGTTTCAATGATCATCAGCGCATCTCCCCCGCGCTTATTGCGGTGCAGGCTCATATTGGCAACATTGACCTGCGCAATAGAGAGCGCGGCAGTTACATCGGCAATATGACCGCGGTGATCCTGATTGTGGATCACCAGAGTATTGTAGTTACCGTTGAAATTTACATCGATCCCATCCAGACGGTTCACTCTGATGCGGCCGCCGCCGGTAGAGCTTGCCTGAATGGTAAGGGTCTTTCCATGCTTGCCCCACAGTTTCAAAACCGCTGTGTTGGGATGCGCTTCCCGCAGTTCGATTTCTTCAAAAGAAAACTCCAGCCCCGCTTTTTCCGCCTCTTCAAAGGCAAAGGGAATGCGGATATCATCCGTTTTCATGCCCAAAAGTCCCGACACCAACGCAAGCTCCGTGCCGTGTCCCTGCGCGGTTTCAGCAAAGGAACCGTGCAGATAGATCTTGGCGCGAGCAGGCTCATCATCCAGCAGAGTCCGTGCCATGCTGCCGATACGGACAGCACCCGCCGTATGGGAACTGGAAGGGCCAACCATAATAGGCCCTAAAATATCAAAAATATTCAGCAAGAGGATCGCCCTCCTTTCTTCTCCACTTAATATAGCACACCGCATCTTAAAAATCGAGCGTTATTTTACGCCTTCACCACAATATTCGTGAAAGCGCCCGGCCTGCGGGATTGCATTTTCCCGCCGGATTTCTTATAATAAACGGAGGTAGTTATGCGTTCTTTGATGATCCGAAATATTCGTGCGCTTATCAGCTGCGATGAAAACGACACCGTCTACCGCAATGTCGACCTCTATAGCGAGGAAGGCATTATTCGTGCCATTGGTAAAAACCTGCCGTATGAGGCGGCTGAAACCATTGACGCATCCCATATGCTCTGTTATCCCGGATTGATCAATGCCCACCACCATCTCTATCAGTGTTTTTCCCGCAATCTCCCCGAAGTGCAGAACATGGAGCTTTTTGATTGGCTCACCGCTCTTTATGAGATTTGGAAGAATCTGGACGAAGAGGTGGTCCGCGCCTCAAATTTGGTTGCCTTGGGCGAATTGATGAAAAACGGATGCACCACTTGTGTTGACCACCATTATGTTTTTCCTGCCGGCGCAGGTGATCTTATCGGCACGCAGCTTGCTGCCGCCGATGTTTTAGGTATACGTATGCTGGTCACCCGAGGCAGCATGGATCTCAGCCGCAAAGATGGCGGCCTTCCTCCCGACAGTGTTGTGCAGACAGTCGATGAGATCATGCGTGAGAGCGTAAAACTCATCGAAATGTATCACGATCCCTCTTTCGGTTCCATGCATCAGCTGGCTTTGGCCCCCTGCTCTCCTTTCTCTGTTTCCGAAGATCTTTTGCGGGAAAGCGCCAAACTGGCAAGAGCACACCGTATCCGTCTCCACACGCATCTTTGCGAAACCAAGGACGAGGAGCGCTATATGCTGGAGCGCAAGGGTATGCGCCCCTTGGAATATATGGATCATCTGGGATGGACCGGACCCGATGTCTGGTATGCCCACGGCATCCACTTTAACGACGAGGAACTTCGTGTTCTTGCCAAAACGCAAACCGGCGTCTGTCACTGCCCCATCTCCAATATGAAGCTCTCTTCCGGCATTGCCCGCGTACCGGAAATGCTGGAGTTGGATGTACCTTTGGGGCTGGGAGTAGACGGCAGTGCCTCCAATGACTGCTCCTCTCTTCTGGAAGAGATCCGCGTAGCATTTTTGCTTCACCGCCTCAATTCCAGCAAAAAAGCTCCCACCGGATACGATGTGCTGAAAATCGCCACCCGCGGCAGTGCCCGCATCATCGGACGCAGCGATATCGGCTCTTTGAGTATCGGAAAATGCGCTGACCTGTTTTTGGTGGACTCCCGCCGTTTGGAACTGACAGGCTGCAATTATGATCCCTGTTCCGTCCTTGGTACAGTCGGCCTTCGAGGAGGTGTAGACTATACCGTAGTGCACGGGAAAGTCACGGTCGCCAATGGCCGTCTTGTGGGAATTGATGAAGAAAAACTGGCCTTCGAAGCCTCTCATGTGTGCAGCCGCTATCTCGGCCGCACCTTTTGATCACACCAAAGGAGAAATGTCTTATGCCCATGGTTAATGTAAAAGTTATGCTCGGCGATATCGTAGAGCAGGAAGTGGATGCTATCGTCAATGCCGCAAACTGCACCCTTCTCGGCGGAGGCGGTGTAGACGGCGCCATTCACGCCGCAGCCGGCCCCAAGCTTCTGGAAGAGTGCCGCACCCTTGGCGGCTGCGAAACCGGAAAAGCCAAGTCTACTGCCGCTTATGATCTTCCCTGCAAATATGTGATCCACACCCCCGGCCCTATTTGGAAGGGTGGTGACAAGGGTGAAGCAGAGCTCCTGGCCTCTTCCTACCGCTCCGCTTTGGAGGAAGCTGTGCGCCTTGGCTGCAAAACCGTAGCCTTCCCCTCCATCAGCACCGGCACCTACCAGTACCCCGTGTCCAAGGCTGCGCATATCGCCCTCCACGAGATTGTTTTCTTCATGTATGACCACCCTGAACTGCAGGAGGTGCGCATGGTATGCCATGATAAGGAAACCCTCTCTGCCTACAGTTTTGACTGGTATATGTGGTATGCGGAGCACAAGCCCCAGCACAGTGACCACGATCACGAACATTAAAAAAACACCCGATGAAGATTTTCTTCATCGGGTGTTTTTTATTTCTCATTACAGACCGAAAAACTCTTCGTCCTTGGCGCCCTTGGCAACATAATCGTAATGATAGAACATGTTCATGTACTTGAGGGCATTGAAGCGCTTATCGCCCTTGAACTGATAGATCTTATCACCGTGATAGATATTGAGCTTGTTGCGGCCCAGAACTGTTGCGGTTTTTATCTCACTGAAAGGCAGCGTCATAGCAAATCCGTCTGCCCCCCGCAGCTCCACTCTGTCGCCGTAAAGCTCCATCGCGGCATCTTCGCAAAGCACGATCTTTTTCTCATATACGATAACTTCCGAAACACGGGCTCTGTCGCAGTACATAGGCGCATCGCAATAAGCCGCGGGATCAAGCCCGTGAACGAATTCATTTTGATAATCGTACCACTCACCGAAGAAGCGGAAGGGAAAATCAAATCCCACACCTTCCATCTCTTTTGTGGGGAGATAGCGGACACGGCGGCCGCACTTCTTGCAGGTGATCTCATCACCGGCACTTTCAAATTCGGAAAGGCCGCACCAGGGACACACATAAATGGCACGTTCCATGTAATGCGCAAGATTTTTGTGGCGGAAAGTACCCGTAACGCGGTTTTCATCCACATAGAGTTCCTTCAAAATCTCCTGCAGAAGCTCCTCGTTGCTCATAGCCTTATACTCTTCCGGCTCGATGACACGGGTCACGCCGGCGCTCATCTTGCCGCGGCGGGTCTTGTCACTCCAGCGGGGCTGCACACCGTAACCGTCTTCAATGCGGAAGATAGCCACAGGAAGCTTCAGCGCGCGGGCAAGAGACATGATAGCGGGATTGATGTAGCAGGTTCTGCCGCTGTAGGTGCGGTTGCCTTCCGGCGCAAGAGCGATGGTACCGCCTTCTTTTGCGATGCACATGCAGTTCATTACCGCACGGGTATCGGTGGTCTGTTTCTTGATGGGGATCGGCGCGAGGAAATAGCGGAGCAAAGAAGAGAGCCACCCCAGAGAGAAAATATCCTCAGTCGCAATATAGTAGACAGCGCCCTTAAATGCCATGGCAATAAAGAACTGGTCAAAAGCAGTCTGGTGATTCATCAAAATCAGATACTGCCGATCTCCCTGCTCCTTAAAGCGCCGGACTTTCACGCCGTACATCAAAACCGTCAGCAGATAAATGATGGGGATCAGCAGATTCCGCACGATTTTATGGCGGGGCTTGATCCATTTTTCCTTCTTCTTTTTCTTCTGTTCAGGTTTCATTTTCTCGCCTCTTTATTCCGCGCAAAACAACACACATCTATTGCGCGGCAATTCTTTCCGCAAGGTCATTGAGATAGACCCAGCGGTCCATCTTTTCTTCCAGCTCCTTGTGCAGCTTCTCCTGCTTTTCTGCAAGCTCCTGCAGCTTTACATAGTCGCTGCCGCAAGCATTCATAGCGGTTTCACCCGCCGCGATGGCCTCTTCCAGCGCAGCGATGTCCGCATCGATGGTTTCAAATTCCTTCTGCTCTTTGAAGGTGAATTTCAGCTTCTGCTCCCGCTTGGGTCGGGTATCCGTTTTTTCCTGCGGCTTTTCTTTTGCCGCCGTTTCTT
Organism: Oscillospiraceae bacterium; assembly: GCA_017396725.1. Next base: position 2,476 of record JAFQLA010000147.1, on the reverse strand, counting down.
CCCTGCGTTTTTCCAGATAGTCGCTGAAATTTCCGCTGTAGCGCAGAACCTGACCGCCCTCTTTCACCTCAAAGATAGAGGACGCCATTTTATCCAGGAAATAGCGGTCATGGGATACCGCGATCACCGCACCGGGGAAATCCTCCAGATATTCTTCCAGAATCGCAAGGGTGGTGATATCCAGATCATTGGTGGGCTCATCCAACAGAAGCACATTGGGCGCTTCCATCAAAACGGAAAGGAGATAGAGTCTGCGCCGCTCACCGCCGGAAAGCTTGCCGATAGGCACGCCTTGCAGCTCTGTGGGGAACAAAAAGCGCTCCATCATCTGTGCGGCGGAGAAGGTTCCTTCCGCGGTCTTTACTTCCTCTGCGATCTCGTGGATGAAATCGTACACGCGGCGGTTCAGGTCAAGTTCTCTTCCCTCCTGAGAGAAATAACCCACCTTCACCGTAGCGCCGCGATCCACCGTGCCGAAATCGCTCTCCAGCCAGCCTGCCATCAAATTCAAAAGCGTGGACTTGCCCACACCGTTTTTGCCGATGATACCGATGCGGTCATCCCGGCGGAGGACATAGGAAAAGTCGCTGAGCACTTTTTTCTCGCCGAAGGCTTTGCTGACATGGTCAAATTCAATGGTTTTGCGCCCTAAGCGGCTGGCAACGGTGGCCATTTCCACATTACCGTCCGTTTCGGGGGCACTTTGATTTTTCAGTTCTTCGTAGCGGGCCAGGCGGTCCTTATTCTTGGTGCGGCGAGCCTGCGCGCCGCGAATCACCCACTGGTATTCCACCCGCAGGATCGACTGGCGCTTGCGCTCGCTGGCCTCCAGCATCTCAAGACGCTGAGATTTCAGCTCAAGATACTTGGAATAATTGGCTTCATAATGATACAGCTTGCAGCGGGAAAGCTCGGTAATGTGGTTGACCACCCGCTCCAAAAAGTAACGGTCATGGGTCACCATCACGATGCCGCCGCGGAAGCGGATCAGCCACTGCTCCAGCCAGGCTACCATATCACTATCAAGATGGTTGGTAGGTTCGTCCAGCAACAGCACATCTGCCGGATGGATCAGCGCCGCGGCAAGGGCCACGCGCTTGCGCTGACCGCCGGAAAGGGTGCCGATCTTCTGTGCAAAGTCGGTGATCCCCAACTGCATCAGCATGCTCTTGGCCTCATATTCCATCAGCGCGCGGAAATCCGCCGGCATACTGGCAAAAACCTGCTCCAGCACCGTGTTTTCCGCGTCCATATCCGGATTCTGGGAAAGATAGCTCACCTGCACATTGGGATCCCGCTTGACGGTCCCCTCATCGCTGACAAGCGCGCCCGCAAGCACCTTCAAAAAGGTGCTCTTTCCCGTGCCGTTGATGCCGATGATGCCCACTTTGTCTCCATCGTTCAGGTAAAAGTTCACTCCCTGCAGGAGCTGCTTCATCCCGAAATTGATGGATAAATTCTCAGCCGATAATAACATAAAAACTCCGTAAAGACTGCCCTCACGCAATCTCTTATGATCAGATCTTGATCAGCTCGTACTCTCTCGTACCGATGCCGATCTTTTCCGCATGCTCAAGACCTGCCTGCCAGTCGGTATCGGGATGCATGCGGTGGAAATGGTCGTGATCGTGATGATCGCCCGCTTCGCTGGCACGGGTACCCACCATGCTGGGCATTGCGTTGACCGCATCTACGCAAGCGGCATCCAGTGCCACAGGGTCAAAGGAAGCAAACATACCCACATTGGGAACGATAGCGGCATCGTTGTAGGAAGAGCAGTCGCACTCGGGAGATACATCGATAACAATAGAGATGTGGAAAGCGGGACGGCCGTCTACCACAGCCTTGGTATACTCTGCGATCTTCTTATTGAGAACGGTGCTGGCTTCATCCCAGTTGGTCTGCACAGCGTCCACAGGGCATGCAGCTACGCATCTGCCGCAGCCGACGCACTTGCTGTGATCGATGGAAGCCTTGCCGTCAGCCACAGTAATGGCTTCATGCGCGCAGCGCTTGGTGCAGCTGCCGCATCCAACGCAGGCATCGGTATCAACAAAAGGCTTGCCGGAATTGTGCTGCTCCATCTTGCCGGCGCGGGAACCGCAGCCCATGCCGATGTTCTTCAGACAGCCGCCGAAACCGGTAAATTCATGGCCCTTGAAATGGGTGAGGGAAACAAATACATCGGCATCCATGATGGCCTGGCCGATCTTGGCCTCCTTGATGTATTCGCCGCCTTCCACGGGGACATAGACTTCGTCAGTACCCTTGATACCGTCGGCAATGATCACATGGCAGCCGGTGGTCATGGAGTTGAAGCCGTTCATCTCAGCGGAAGTCAGATGATCAAGACCGTTCTTGCGGCCGCCTACATAGAGGGTATTGCAGTCCGTCAGGAAGGGCTTGCCGCCGCGGGCCTTGACAAAGTCAGCCACGGCGCGGGCCCACTGGGGACGAAGATAAGCAAGATTGCCGG
>JAFQLA010000146.1 GCA_017396725.1 Oscillospiraceae bacterium | reverse complement strand
AATCCTCTGGGCGAAGATACCTCCATCATGCGCACCACTACCCTGCCCTCCATGCTGGAGATCCTCTCCCGCAACTATAACTTCCGCAACAAGTCCGCCAAGCTCTATGAACTGGGCCGCGTCTACTTCAAGAAGGATGACGGTCTTGCTCACGAACCCAAGATCCTCTCTCTGGGTTCCTACGGCGCTGACTGCGACTTCTTCTCCTTCAAGGGCGTTGTGGAAGCCATCCTCAGGGGCATGCGCATCGATGATCTCCGCTGCGAAGCCGACAAGGCCAATCCCTCCTACCATCCCGGCCGCTGCGCCAAGATCTATTCCGGCGATACCCTGCTTGGTACCTTCGGTCAGATCCATCCCGCCGTTGCTGCCAACTACGGCATCAGCGATACCGAGCTCTATGCAGCCGAGCTGCTCTTCGACGCGCTCTGTGACAGCCATGGTACCCTGCCTGTCTACCAGCCCCTGCCCAAGTTCCCCGCTGTTACCCGCGATATCGCCGTGGTCTGCGACGAATCTGTTACCGTAGGCGCGCTGGAAGCCGTCATCAAGCGCGGCGGCAAGAAGCTCCTCAAGAAGGTCTCCCTCTTCGACATCTACCGCGGCAAGGGCGTGGAAGACGGTAAGAAGAGCGTTGCTTTCAATCTGGAACTGCGCGCCGACGACCGCAACCTCACCGCACAGGAAGCTGACGAGGATGTGAAGAATATTCTCGATCTGCTGGCAAAGGAACTTAATGCGGTTCTTCGCTGAGAGCGGCAAAGAAAGTGATTTTCCCACTTTACACTTTGCTAAAAACCTTGTATACTGAGTATAATATTTTTGAAAGGTGGTGTGTGCATGGACGATTTTACCCGTAAATTTACCATCCCTCAGGAAAAGGATGCTGAGATCCACGCGATTTTGATGACGGTTTATCAGGCCCTCGAACAAAAGGGTTACAATCCCATCAATCAGATCGTTGGCTATATCCTCTCCGAGGATCCCACCTACATCACCAATCATAACCACGCGCGGACGCTGATCCGTAAGATCGACCGCGACGAATTGTTACAGATTCTGGTGCGCAAGTACCTCAATCAGTAACCGAAATCCCGCTTGAAAGCCGGAGCTTATGGCTAATTTAGCCATATTGCTCCGGCTTTTTTGTGCCATCCTACAAATCCATGGATTTCCAGCCCCGAGAAAGGAAAAAAAGGGTTATAAGAATTGACAAAGCGATGATAATCTGTTACAATTTGGTTACAATCTTTAAAAGGAGCAACATTTATGTCTAACGCAGCCCCCTCCAAGAACGAGGGTCTTGTATATAAGAATCATCCCCTCCGCCGTGTAGGCAACCTCATTTATTACGGCTCCATGGCCGATAAATACATCATCATGATGCAGATCCTGGAAACCAAGAAGGAAAAGGATATGGATGTGGCCTCCAAGGTCTCCATCCAGCTCCAGCTCACCGCTCCCGATCTCAAATCCCGCGACCGCATCGTGAAGACCAGCGAAAAGAACAGCCTTTACGCCGCAATGGATATCGCGGAGATCTGGCTGAACCGAGCTCTCAGCGGCAAGTAAAACCGCTTTTACCAAAAGAAAGGAAAATAGATTTATGAAGAAGCTCTCCAAGGTCCTTATTCTGACCGCTATTTTGACCGTCTTTATGGCAATCACGGCTATGGCTGCTGAAGCTGACATGGCAAAGTCCATCGGCTGCACCACCGGCTCTTCCCTGCGCCTGCGCAGCGAACCCTCCACCTCTTCCTCCGTTGTGACTCACCTCGGCAAGTACTATGCTATCGCCGTGCTGGATGATTCCACCGAAGGTTGGTACAAGGTAAACTACAACGGCAATGTCGGCTATGTTTCCGCTGACTATGTCACCATTGATAAAGATAATATCTTCACCACTTACGGCCGCGTCACCGGTTCGGGTGTAAATGTCCGTGAGCTGGCTGCCACCACCAGCGCCGCAGTTGCCGTTTTGAACGAAGGCACCTTCGTTACCGTCAACGGTTTTGTAGGCGGCTGGTACAGTGTAACCTGCGAATCCGGCGAGACTGGTTATATCCGCAGCGATCTGCTGGTCCTCTCCGAAGATAAGACCAGCAACGCAGGCATCGTGGAACTGGCAAAGAGCTTCCTGGGTGTCCGCTATGTATACGGCGGCGCTTCTCCCAGCGGCTTTGACTGCTCCGGCTTCACCATGTATCTCTGCAAGCAGTATGGCTACAGCCTGCCTCACACCGCTTCCGGCCAGATGGAATACGGCACCGCCATTGCCAAGGATGCTCTGCAGCCCGGCGATCTGGTATTCTTCCGTGATCCCAGCCGCATCCCCTCTTATAAGACTGCATCCCATGTCGGTCTTTATATCGGCGGCGGTCAGTTCATCCACGCTTCCTCCGGCAGCGGCTACTGCGTAAAGATCAGCAGCCTCAGCGACAACTACTATGCAACCTACTATGCCGGCGCCCGCCGTCTGAGCTAATATTATAAAAAGCAGTGTACCGAAAGGTGCACTGCTTTTCTTCTTCCTTCCTCCAAGCGCCTTTTCGGCGCCACACAAAAAGAAGAACGGCCTTTTGGCCGTTCTTCTTTTCTTACGCGTCTTTTTCGCCTTCAGGCTCTGTTTCTTTCTTTGCCGCCACCTGGTTGACAAAGAGCTCTTCCGGCTCGTGAGGCTTGATTTTCAGGTTGTAATAAAGCACCGCAGCGGCGCCCAGCACCAGAAGCACCGAAAGCGCCTGAGAAACACGGATAGGCTCTCCAAAGAGCTGCCAGTCGAAAAGATAGAGACTGTCTTCCCGCAGTCCTTCGATCCAGAATCGGCCGATACCGTACCACAGGAAATAGAAGCAGGCGTTCTCACCGTCAAATCTGCGGCATTTTGAAACGATATAGATCATCAGCAAAAGGCCCGCCAGATTCCAAAGGGACTCGTAGAGGAAAGTAGGATGCACCTCAATATACTCCGTAGCGGAAGTCCAAAGGCGCATTCTCCAGGGAAGTGTGGTTTCACCGCCGAATGCCTCGCGGTTCATGAAATTGCCCCAGCGGCCGAAGATCGGACCGATGAAAAGTCCCATACCCCCCAGATCCAGCAGCGCACCCAGCTTGATTTTTTTCACTCTGCAGAGCACATAAATGCCGATGATACCTGCGATCACGCCGCCGTAAATAGCAAGGCCGCCGTCCCAGATGGCGATCATCTTGCCGAAATCCGGCCCGCCTTCGGCATTTTTGAAAAGGTCGTAATAGAAAATGATGTAATAGATACGGGCACCGATGACGCCTGCCGGCGCTACGATCAGACCGGCATCCAGCACATTATCCTCCGTAAGCCCGAACCGCGGCGCCATTTTGATGCAAAACCAAATGGCCAGCAGCAATCCCGCAGCGATAATGATCCCGTACCAGTAGATCCCCTTGCCGATATCAAGGGCCACGGGGCTTGCCGTCATCTCCCAGTCACCGAAAAGGCCGGGAAAACTGACGGGCATACTGCTCAAAGCTTTCATGCTTCCTCCTCTCTTCCGCTTCTGGGATTGATCACGGAAAGCGCCGAGCGCTCCTCCACAATGTTTTCCCGCAGAAAAGCTTCAATATCTTCTTTTCGGATGGTGTCAAACACCTCAGGGAAGGAAAAGGCATCCACCCCGTAGAAATAGTTTTCCGCCAGCGTTACCGCCACATTTTCAAAGGAATTCAAAGAGCGCAGCGTGGCGCCGAATTCCGCCTTGCGGATCTGCTGGAAAAACTCCTCATCCACACCCTCCCGGGCAAGGCGCTTTGCCTCTTCCGTAATGGCGCGCTGCACGGCATCGGGATCGTTGCTCTCGCCGCCGGCAAAGAAAAATGCCGCGCCGGGGAATGTCTCAAAGCTGCCGCCAAAGCTGCTGTTGATGAGGCCCTCGTTATAGAGCCGCTCATAAAGAGGCGTGGATTCGCTCAAAAGCACATCGCAGGCGATATCTCCGATCAGGGTATCACGCAATGTGATCTTTTTATCGGGCGAAGGCGTGCACTTGTAACCCACCAGGAAATTGGGCATGGAAACATCCATTTCCTTTTCGGTTTTTCTGCACCGCGCCAGCAGAGATTCCTCATCGCCGTAATCTCTTGCAATGGCAGGCGCCTTTTCTTTTCCAAGCATCTTCTGGGCCAGCGAGACGATCTCCTGCGGCTCCACATCGCCCACTACACAAAGCACCATGTTGGAAGGCGCGTAAAAGGCTTTGTGGCAATCGTAGAGCGTCTGCGCCGTGATCTCACCAATGCTCTCCACTGTGCCCGCCACAGGCACGCGGACAGGGGCGTTTTCATAAAGGCACTGCATCAGCTCCATGTAGACCTGCCAATCGGGGTTATCCTCGATCATGCGGATCTCCTGGGCGATGATACCCCGCTCTTTTTCCACACTTTCTTCGGTGAAATAAGGCACGGAAACGAAGGAGAGGAGAATCTCCAGATTCTCCATAAAATGCTCGGTAGAGTCAAAATAATAAGCGGTAATACCGTTGCCGGTAAAGGCATTGGGTTCAGCACCGTTTTGCGCAAGGCGCTGCAGAGCGTTGCCTTCTTCGGTATCGAACATCTTATGTTCGAGGTAATGGGCAATGCCGGCGGGGGTATCCTTCCACTCTCCGTTTAAGCAAAAGCGCATATCCATGCCGCCGTAGCGGGTGGCGAAGACGGCATAATTCTTGGCGAAATTCGCTCTGGGTACCACCATGACCTCAAGGCCGTTGGCAAGGGTCTCGCGATACAGGCTCTCGCCGATGCGCGGATAATGCTGTTTGATCACTGTGTCGCTTCCCTCCCCTTGAGAAAATATACGGTATCGGGCGTAATGGTATTGGCCGCGGCAAGGATACGGTCCAGCGTGACCTCTTCCATGGCGCGGATAAGTTCTTCCTGATTTTCGGGCGATCCCGTGGCGATCTGACCCAGATAGAAATTCACGATCCTGCCCTGAGAATCGCTGACGGTGCGGAAGCCGCTGAGGGCAGCAGAGCGGGCGCCTTCCACTTCCCAATCCTTCAGTTCACCCTGCTGCACCGCTTTAAGCTGGGCAAGGATCTCGTCATAAGCTTTTTGATAATTGGCGGTCTCGATGCCGGAGGAAACCGTAATGATCCCCTTGCATCGGTGATAAACAGAGCTTGCGTAATAACAAAGAGAGAGCTTTTCTCTCACATTCATAAAGAGTTTGGAATTGCTGGAGCCGCCGAAGAGGAGATTTGCCATCACCATGGCGGGCATATCATCGCTGCTGCAGCCAAAGCCCATGCAGAGCTTCCCCTGTGTCACATCCATGCTCTCTTCGATATACTGCTCTTCCTCCCGCTTGGGGTGGCGGCGCGTAGGCTCCACATCCCCCACATTGCGGCGCGGCAAAGCGGAAAACGCATCCAAAAAGGCATTTTTTACCCGTTCCAGCGGCGCGCTGCCGCAATAGAAAAGCTCCAGCGGGGTGTCTGCCAGGAGATTTTGATAATAGGTATACAGCTTGGGTACCGTTACCTTACCCACCAGCTTTTCTTCACCCAAAGGCGCGGCGCCGTAGGCCTCGCCGCGGCACATTTCCGCAAGGAGACGGTAATAGGCATATTCCCGCTTATCGTTGATCTGACTGCGGATGGCGTCAATGAGATTCGTCTTTTCGCTTTCCACATAGGCGGAAAGAAAACGGCCGTTCTTGGTGGCAGGCTCGCAGATCAGCTGACCCATCAGCTCTGCCACAGGTTCCAAGATCTTTTCTCCGCCCAGCGCGAAAGCATCGTCAATAAAGCTGGCGGTAAAGCCCACGCACTGGCACTCCCCTTTTCTCTGCAGGGAGTAATCCACACGGGTGCCGTAGAGCTGATCCAGCGCGGCGGAAAGGCTCACCATATCGGGGTATCTCGCGGTGCCGCGGCGCAGCACTGCCGCCAAAAGCGCGTTCAGCCCCACAGTCTCTGCTGTGACGGGCATCATGAACTGGGCGCTCATGTAGCCTGTTTTAAATTTTCTGTCCTGCAAATAAGTAAGATGTACGCCATGCATGAGTTGCTGTCTCACAGGCTTCATTCTCTCAGCTCCTTTCGCAGCGAAGTTTTTCGTATCAACGGATGAAATCCGTCATGATCGGTTCTTCGTAGTCAGGCATGGGGATCCCCTGCTCACGGCCCAAGGCAAAGCATTTGAGCATCCACGCCATATTTTCTCCAAGATGGCGCATGGTCTGCAGCCCCTCTTCATCCTTGAGAACACTTTCAGGCACACGGCCATGGACCTGATTCCAATATGTGGAGGATACCACCGGCATATTGCTGATGGTAAAATATTTATTCAGCTGATCGAAGGTGGCGGTAGCGCCGCCGCGGCGGCAGGAAACAACGCCCGCGCCGGGTTTGCCCGCGATCTTGCTCTTAGGCGTGCAGTAGAAAAGGCGGTTGAGGAAAGAACTCAGCTGACCGGAAACGCCCGCATAATATACGGGACTGCCGATAACGAGCCCATCAAACTCATCCCAACGGCCCGCAATGGCATTCACATCGTCTTCTACTACGCAGCGGCCCAGCTTCCCGCACCGGTTGCAGGCCATACAGCCCTGCACGGGCTTGGTGCCGATCCAGTAGATCTCGCTTTCGATGCCGTGTTTTTCCAGGGTGGCAGCCACCTCACGCAGCGCCGTATCGGTGCAGCCGTGCTGACGGGGACTGCCGTTGATCATCAAAACTTTCATCGTTTTGCTCCTTAGTCGTTCTTCTTTTCGGGGAAACGGTCGGCAATCTCCTGCACCTCTTCGGCAAGGGCCTTGATTTCTTCAGCACGCATCACCGTTTCGATGGATTCGGCATCCAGATCCGCATCGTCCATATCCATAACGAAAGAGATCTTCACATTGAATTTTCCCTCTTCCGCCGCGTCCGCTTCCATAAAGAGGACTGGCTCTTCAAAATCGCTGACAAAGCCGCTCTTAAGGCCCGCGGCAAGAACCTTCAGCTCCGCGGCAAGGGCAGTAAGTTCATAGGTCAGCACGCAGCCCTTGGTGAAGATGGCGGTCTCACCCTCCTCATTGGTATAGGTGCCGCGCAGCACCAGCCAGTTGGCTTCAAAATCGTATTCAGGGCCTTTGCCGCTGAGCTCGGGGAATTCATATCCCAGAACCTGCAGCTTCAGCGTTTTTTCACCGTCAGTAAAAATCATGGTTTATTCCTCGTTTTCTTTCATTTCCGCGCCGATGATCAGCGCGCCGTCCTTCACTGTGATCTCCACTTCCCCATCCAGAAAATGATTGCTGACGCCAAGGGGAAAATCCGGCCGAAGCTCGGCATCTTCCAGCGAATACTTGGCGCCGCGGATGGTGATACCTCTGGCAGGGCCATCCATGGCAAAAACAGAAAAGACCGCGTCTTTTTCCCCAGTAAGGGTAACGGTTTCGTTGCATATGGCGCTGTAGACAAAATTCTTATCGTAAAGCCAGCCTATGGCGCCGCGCTTTGCAAGATACAAAAGCGCCTGCAGGTTTGCCAGCGTGTGATCCAACCGGCCGCCGGTACCGCCGTAAATACGGAAAGAACGGTAACCCATGGCAAGGCCCTTTTTCAGCGCCAGCATGGTATCCGTATCGTCCTTTTCCACCGGCACCTGCTCCACGGAATCAAAGTCGGGTACCTCGCCCAAAGAATCGAAATCCCCCAGCAGGAGATCCACCTTCAGTTTTTCCGCAAGGCAGTGGCGGTATCCGCCGTCTGCCGCGATCACATAGTCATCTTTGCAAGGGCGGCTGCGAAGGGAAAAGAAATCCCCTGCGCCGATGATATAGCATTCTTTCCGTTCCATGGTTCAGCCTCATTTTCTCCCATTTTCTTATATTCTACCACTATTTCTCCTGCTTGACAAATTATATTTGCCTTGTTATACTGGCCGTGACAACACAAGGGGTGCTGGCGCATGCCGGCTGAGATGTGATGTATTGCCATCCTGTCCCTCGAACCTGATCCGGGTAATGCCGGCGTAGGAATGCGATATATGGTTTCTTTTTACCGCATTGCGACGCCGCATGGCTCGCCATGTGGTATTTTTTATGCGAAGAATAATTGTGCTGTCGTTCTTTCGCTGAAAGGAAACAAAATGAAAAAACTGCAGACCAAAGCCCTCTGCGAGGGCGCCATTATGGTAGCGCTGGCCAGTGTGCTGAGCTTTATCAAGTTTTTTGAACTGCCTCAGGGCGGCTCGGTGTGCATCGGTATGCTGCCCGTCATTTTCTACTCTGTCCGCTGGGGCACCAAAAAGGGCCTCCTTGCCTGCTTTGCTTACGGTCTTCTCCAGCTTCTGCTGGATGGCGCCTACGCATGGGGTTGGGCCAGCATCCTCATCGATTACCTCCTGGCCTTTACACTCCTTGGCTTTGCGGGTATCTTCCGCGGCAGGAAATCCGGCATCTTTGCCGGCACCGTCGTCGCCTGCGCGCTGCGCTTTGCCGCCCACTTTGTAAGCGGCATCACCGCCTTCCGCATTATGGCCCCCACCGAACTTTTCAACACCACCTTCGCAAATCCCTATCTCTACTCCGCCGCCTACAACGGAAGCTATATCCTGCTGGATATGATCTTCTGCCTTGCCATTTTTGCGCTGGTCTATAAATCCCTTGCCAAGTTTATTCTGGGGCAGGATCTTACCAAATAATGCTTTACGGCAGAGGGTCTCCCCTCTGCCGCTTTTTCTCCAAAATTTTTTAAATATTTTGTAAAATCTTCTTGACATTTCAAGAGAGTGTGACTATAATAAGTTTCGTTCGGCAGATAAGCCACATAGCGGGATTGTGTAACGGTAGCACAGCGGACTCTGACTCCGTATGTGAGGGTTCGAATCCTTCTCCCGCTGCCAAAGTCCCTGACAATAGTCGGGGACTTTTCTTTTTGTCTCAATACCCCGAAAAGGAAGTGTTTGCATGGGCATCCGCCTTGATCACATTACCAAAACCTACACCGTGGGAAGTCACACCCGTACGGTCTTTTCCGATTTTTCTCTGGAGATCCCCTTTGATAAGATCACCGTTGTCGTCGGCCGCAGCGGCTGCGGCAAGAGCACCATTCTCCGCCTTCTTGCCAAGCTGGAAGAGCTGGACGACGGCGCCATCCATATGCCGGACGACTATCGCTGCACCATTCTCAATCCCGAGCCCTATCTTATCAGCTGGACCAATGTTCTCAACAACATCGCCCTTGCCTCCGGCGCGGGCCTCACTCCCGTGCAGCGTGAGGTCAAGGCCCGGGAGCTTATGAAGATCGCGCAGCTTTCCGAATATGAGGAATACACTCCCCTGCAGCTTTCCACCGGTATGAAGCAGCGCCTCGGCCTCGCCCGCGCGTTGGCGAGTCTTTCTCAGGTGCTTTTGATGGACGAGCCCTTTGCTTCTCTTGACTTTATCACCCGCGCCGAGCTCCAGCAGGAGCTGCTGCGCATTCAGGAAAAGATGCCCCGCACCATCCTTTTTGTCACCCACCAGCTGGATGAAGCCCTCCTTCTGGGTGACCGCGTAGTTGTTCTCCACACGGATGGCTCCACCACCGACTTTGATCTCTCCGCCTATACCCATCCCCGGGATATCGAATCCCCTGAAATGGTGCAGCTGAGAAAAGATATCATGCAGGCCTGCCTGCGCTGATAAATAAAAAAGCAGACGCAAAGCGTCTGCTTTTTCTTTTTAAAGAAGCTCTTTTAGTTCATCGATGGTCTTTGCGAATACCGCCAGCGCCCGCTCCACGGTCTCCGGCTCTGTAAGATCCACACCTGCGATCTTCAGCTCTTCCAGAGGATAGTCGCTGCCGCCGGTGGATAAGAAGCGCAGGTAGTTTTCCGCGCTGCCCGTTTTTAAGATACCGTCCGCAATAGCTACAGCGGCGCTGAATCCCGTGGCATACTGATACACATAGAAGGCATTGTAGAAATGGGGGATCCGCGCCCATTCGACATCCTGCAGCTCATCTATCACAACACCGGGATAATACTGCTCGTTCAGTCTGCGGTAAAGGGCGTTCATACTCTCCGCCGTCAAGGGTTCGCCGCGATAGTCCATTTCATGGGTGCACCGTTCAAATTCAGCAAAGAGAGTCTGACGGAATACAGTGGTGCGGAAGCCCTCCAGGAAATGGTTCAGAACATAGGCTCTGCGCTTGGGATCCTTTTCCGCCTGCAGAAGATAGCGGGTCAAAAGCACCTCGTTGACGGTGGAAGCCACTTCCGCCACCAGAATCTTATACTCGCTGACAGGGTACTCCTGCGCCGCGGCGGAAAGGTAGGAGTGCATGGCATGTCCCAGCTCATGGGCTATGGTATAGGCGTCCTCCAGCGTGCCGGTGAAGTTCAAAAGCACATAAGGATGCACTCCGTAGACGCCGCAGGAAAAAGCACCCGTGGTCTTGCCCTTGTTTTCATAGACATCCATCCACTTTTCGTCAAAAGCTTTATCCAGCAGCGCCTGATAGTCCGCGCCCAAAGGCGCCAGGGCCTTGCGCACCAGATCCTCTGCTTCTTCCAGCGTCAGCTTGTAGTCCACCTCGTCCACCATGGGGCAGTAGAGATCGTACATATGAAGTTCATCCAGACCCAGCGCCTTCTTTCGCAGAGCAAGATAGCTCTCCATAGCCGGGATACTGCGGTGCACCGCTTCCACAAGACTATCGTACACGGAAAGGGGCACATTGCTGTGGAAAAGCGCCCGCTCGCAGGCGGAAGGATATTTCCGCGCCCGGGTATGGAAGGTATCCATTTTCACAGAGCCGCTGTACATAGCGGCAAAGGTATTGATATAGCGGCGGAACTCACCGAGATACTTTTCAAAGGATTCTCTGCGCACACGGCCGTCGGTACTTTCACGGAAAAAGGCAAAGTTACCATGGGTCAACTCCACCTCCTCCCCGTTTTCATCGCGGATGGCCGGAAAGGTCATATCCACGCTTTCCAGCATGTCAAAGCAATTGCTGCAGCCGCCGGCAGCATCGGAGAGCATGGCCAGCATCTCCTCCTTCTCGCCATCCAGCGTATGAGCGCGGGCACGGGCGGTGTCAGCTACAATATGGCGATACCCCTTGAGGATATCGTCTTTGAGATACTCCTCCAGTAGCGTTTCCTCTATGGCGAGGATCTCGGGATCCACGAAAGAGGCCGCCATGGAAAATCTCACATAGAGGTTCATGGCCCGACCTTCTCTTGCCTGCGCGGCGGCATCACCGTTGTCGCCGTGTTTATCCAGCGAGGCATAGAGATATACCAGTTCCACTTTCTGTGCCGCGGCATAGAGGGTATCCAATCCGGCTTTGAGGGCCGCGGCAGACTCGCCCAGCGTTCCCTTTACAGGGGCGATGGTCTCAATAGCCTGCTCTGCTGCCGTGTAAGCTTCTTCCCAGGCCTCCACCGTGGGGAAAATGTGGCTCAGATCCCACTGGTAGGCCGCATCCATTTCTTTTCTTTGTTTCAATGCCATAAATCATTGGTCCTTTCGTATTGTCTGCCGCGCCGCAGCCAAAAGAGCCTCCCGCTCATTGGGAAGCCTCTCCTCGATCACCGCGCTGAGCAGATATTCCAGCATCCCGCCTATAGCTTTCCCTGAAAGCCCGAGGCGCATCATATCGCGTCCGTCCACAGAAAGCTGTTTTACTGTGACGCAGACATTCTCTTCCAAAAGCTTTTTGAGGATCTCCTCCGCCTTGTTCCACGGTTCCTGCGCCCGCTCCAATCCTTCACGGCGCTTGGCGAAATTGTCCGCCCGCTTGGCGTCCAGCACATCCTGCAGCCGCTCAGGTCCGATCTGAGAGAGCACCTTGCGAAGCGAGATCCCGGTGGGCTCGAACCATCTGTCATGCCAGTCCATTAAAAGCGCCACTTTGCGGCGGGTCTCGTTATCGAATTTCAGCCGCGCCATGATATCCTGCGCCATTTTCGCGCTGATATCGGTGTGACCGTAATAGTGTCCGCCCCGTTCATCCTCAGTAAAGCAGTGGGGCTTACCCAGATCATGAAACATCATGTGATAGCGAAGGTGCTTTTGCGGCGGCACATGGCACATGCTCCGCACCGAATGCTCCCACACATCGTAACAATGGAATCTGCTCTTTTGATCAAAACCGATACAAGGCAATATCTCAGGGATAAAAACGCCCACCACATCGCCAAACTCTCTCAGTATGGGAAGAAAATGTTCCCCGCATACAAGCTTTGTCAATTCCTCTGCCAGCCGCTCGGCCGCAATACTTTGGAGCAGGTCCTT
>JAFQLA010000145.1 GCA_017396725.1 Oscillospiraceae bacterium | reverse complement strand
CTTCAGGGTAAGAAAATCAATCCCTGCATGGCCTGCAACAAATGCGTGCGTGATAACAGCCCCATCTGCACCGTGTGGAAAGATGATATCACTGATGATCTGCAGAAGGTCCTGGATGCAGACGGTCTGATCTTTGCCTCCCCCGTATACGAAATGTGCCCCACTCCCCAGATGAGCGCTTTCCTTTCCCGCTTCCGCGGCGGCTGGGTGGTTCTCAGCAAGAATCCTGACGCACACGCCAAGCAGGTAGGCGGCTGCATCGCTGTCGGCGGCACCCGCAACGGCGGTCAGGAACATGTGATCAACAGCCTCATGGGCTGGTTCCACACCAACGGTTACACTCCTGCCAACGGCGGTCTGTGCATGTACGCAGGCGCCAGCGTATGGAGCCAGGATAAGGGCGCTGAAGGCGCCGCTGCCGATGAAGAAGGCATGATCCGCTGCCGCCGCCTGGGCCAGAAGGTAGCCCGCCTTGCCAAGGCGCTGAAGGACACCCATGTTTTCGATACTCCTCCCATCAAGGTCTTTGAACTGAGCAAGGTCGAGAAGAACTAAAAAATAAAAGGCTTGGAAACTCAAGTTTCCAAGCCTTTTTTCTTATTCCTGTTTGATAAAAGTGCTGCCCGGCACGCTGCAAAGGGGACATTTTTCAGGGGGATTTTCCCCGTAATGAATGTACCCACAAAGGGGGCAGACCCATTTGGTCTGGCCCTCGGTCGCAGCTGCCGTTTCTTCTGTTGCTGCAGCTTTGAATTCTTCGGAATCCAGCAGCTTTTCGATCTCTTTTGCCACTTCTTCCGCCTTGGCAAGATCCAGCTCGCCCATATCCTTAATTTCCATGCCCGTCAGCTCACTGAATTTAGCCAGCAATGCCTTTTCTTCCGGGAAAAGGGTTGCCACGCGCAGCTGACCATTGACAAAGAATTTGTTGAAGGTTTTAGAGGGCGTGCTTTCAAATATCTCATTTGCCACAACGGGAAATTCCTTTTCAGAAAAGAGACCTTCCCCCACAAGGATCATATTCTTGGTCTTCAACTGATCCTTCACACGGCTCAGATACAGCTTGGTCAACTGAGCAGTATACGGGCCTCTGAAATTGAACACCAGAATCACAGTATCCAACTCTCTGAGATCTTCTGCCTCAAAGGGAGTGTCAACATTAATGCATTTGCAGTTCAATCTTTCAGAAATGACCTGTGCAACTTTTTTTGCGCTGCCGTGAAAAGTTTCATAAGTTACGATCACATTATTCATTGTTTTCCTCCTTTTATCTGCCGCCCGCTTTGCAAAGCGCCGCTGTATTTTCCCCTTTTAATATACCGCAATTCGACGCATTTTGCAAGAAAAGCCCTGTAGTTTCAATACTTTCAGCCATTACAAAAAAAGAAGAGTCCTTTCGGACTCTTCTTTTTTTGTTTCATTTTAGCACCACTTGAAGTCCTGCAGGTTCTTATTGACTTCCTGGAGGAAGCGGGCGCAGGGAGCGCCGTTGGCTACACGGTGGTCGTGAGTCAGGCTCATGTTCATCACATGCTCGATGAAGATACCGCCGTCGCGGATCACGGGCTTTTCAATGATGGAGCCAACGCCCAGGATCGTGGTTTCGGGAGCATTGAGAACGGGAGTGAAGTAGGTGATATCGAACATACCGAGGTTGGTGATGGTGGTGCAGGCGCCGCCCAGATCGTTACCGGTGAGCTTGCCGGCCTTGGCGCGTTCAGAGATATCAGCCAGATCCATGCAGATAGTGCGCAGATCCTTCAGGTTAGCATCGCGGATCACAGGAACGATGAGACCGCCGGGAACGTCAACAGCGATACCGATATCGATCTTGCTGACGATCTTGATGTGCTTTTCATCCACATACTGGGTGCGGATCACTTCGTGGTTTTCGATAGCCATAGCAACGGCCTTCACCAGCAGAGCGGTGTAGCTGAGCTTCACGCCGGCAGCGGTGTACTTGCCCTTGAGGGACTTGTAAACCTTGGTGAGGTTTTCCACGTTGACTTCGGTACCCAGAGTGGTCTGAGCGGTACCCTGGAGGCTGTTGTACATACCCTTGCAGACGGCCTGTTCCATGGAGGTCATCTTGCGGACTTCGTCGCCTTCGTTTACGGTTGCGTAAACGGGAGCTGCCTTGGCAGCGGGAGCAGCGGCAGGAGCAGGAGCAGCGGTGGAAGCGGCAGCAGGAGCTGCGGCAACAGCAGCTGCGGGCTTGCCATTCTTCTTCACGTCATCAATGGTGATGGCGCCGCCGATGCCGGTACCTACGATATGATCGTAAGCGAGGCCCTTTTCTTCAGCATACTTCTTGGCGCGGGGAGTGATCTTCACATCTGCGGGAGCGGCAACTGCAACGGGAGCGGCAGCAGGAGCTGCGGCGGGAGCGGCTGCGGGTGCTGCAGCGGGAGCTGCACCTACGGTCACACCGCTGACATCCGTGCCTGCGGGGCCAACGATAGCAATGGGAGTGCCGCATTCTGCGGTTTCATCTTCCTGAAGCAGGATCTTGAGGATCACGCCGTCAAATTCGCTCTCAGCGTTATTGGTCAGCTTTTCGGAGTTGACTTCAGCAACAGCCTGACCCTTAACGACGGTGTCGCCTTCCTTTACCAGCCAAGCTGCGATGGTGCCTTCTTCCATGGAGAGGCCGAACTTGGGCATGGGGATCATGTTGGTGCCTGCAGGAGCTGCAGCGGGTGCTGCGGGTGCTGCTGCGGGAGCGGGAGCTGCGGCAGGTGCTGCTGCGCCGCCAAAACCGCTGACATCTGCGCCGGCAGGGCCGATGAGGGCGATGGGAGTGCCGCATTCTGCGGTTTCATCTTCCTGAAGCAGGATCTTGAGAACTACGCCGTCAAATTCACTTTCGGCGTTGTTGGTGAGCTTTTCAGAGTTAACTTCAGCGATAGCCTGACCCTTAACGACGGTGTCGCCTTCCTTTACCAGCCAGGAAGCGATGGTGCCTTCTTCCATAGAAAGGCCGAACTTGGGCATGGGAATGTTATAAGCCATTTATATATCCTCCTTGAATTCGATAGAACAGTTGTTAGTTAAGGAAGCTCTTTTCCAGAACTTCGTAGTTAATCTCACCGCAGCTGATTGCCTTACCGGTGTTGACATTGTGGATCATGACGCGGCCGATAGAGTGAACATCCAGAGGGATGTTGAAGAAATTGCAGCCGGCGTCCACAAAAATCTTCTCGAAGGGAATACCGTAAAGAGGAGAAGAGTACTTGGCTACCAGAGTGGGGGCAACCTTTTCGATGGTCTCATCGTCGGAGTCTACCCAAAGTTCCACGGTGCTGCCGTAAATCAGAGCGTCATTGATGCGGCCCATGGTCTTGTTTTCATCGGCAACGATGGGCGCGATTGGCGCGTTGCCGCGGGCCATCACGATCTGTTCGGGGCTCATGATGCCGCCGCGGAAAAGCTTATTGCAGGTCTGCTCGATGATGCGGGCGGAAACCTGCATGGAAGCTGCGATACAGGTGGAGTTACTCACAAGGATGTAAGTATTCTCAGGCGCTACATGGCAGGCATTGGCAATTTCCATTGCCAGCTCTTCAGAGGGATAACGGACATCCTGCAGGCAAACAACGGCAGCATCACGGCAGCCGTCACGGTAGGGAGTGCAATGGATGTAATGGTCGGTATCCACCACGGCCTGCGCGCGGGCGGGACCGGAAGCAATGGTGGCATATTCACCGTCACCCAATCTCCAGTCGGCCATTTCGGCGCCGACACAGGCGATCATAGGCTGATCGATAAACATTTCAACAGAGGAGAAAGTGAATTCCTCATTGAGCTTGAATTCGCCCAGGCTCACCATACCAAGGTCGCCCATAGTAGCACGGGTAAAAAGCACAGCTGCTTTCCAACTGCCCTTGCAGTTGATGCCCATGTCCACGACAGTAGCGCCGCATTCCAGCTTCTTTGCCTCGCAGCCGATGGCTTCGGGATTGGCCAGAATCTCTTTGACGACGCCCATCGTGTTTTCTGTCAGACTAAACATAAATCCCTCCAATTAAAAAAATAATTTTTGGGTGAATTCGTCTTTCACAAGACCGCACCTATACGCAGAGAAGAGTATAATACCCCCTATCCCCAGCATACATATATTTTCATTATAGCCGTTTTGCCCGATTTGGCAAGGTTTTTTTCGTTTTTGCACATCCTTGCACTTTGTCCTACAAGAGAGGTGTTTTGCAAGCAAATTTTCCTTGCCAACCATTGTATATATCATGTAAAATAAGCTTGTCAGCGGGAAAAAACCGCAATCACCACACCTGTTTGTTGATTTGCAGCGATCCCTGCGTTGTACCGCAACAAACTCGATTAACAGGAGGTATTCATCCATGAGCTATTCCCTCAACAATATGGCGGCGAAGATCGTGGAAGAAGAGATCATCCCCAACGCCGAGGCTTTGAATGTTGATGTCATCAAGCTGAAAAACGGCACTACCGTCATCGACATGGGCGTCAAGGCCAAGGGGGGCTGGAAGGCAGCCAAACTCTTTACCGACACCTGCATGGGCGGCATGGGCGAACTGGTCTATCAGTCCATGTACATCGGCAACCACATCGTTCCCACCGCCGTTATCCAGATCGACCGACCCGATGTGACACAGCTGGGCGCTCATATCGCAGGTCTCTATGTCCCTTACCACGGGCACTATCAGTCCGTTTCCGGTCCCCTGCGTGCCATCACCGGCACCGACCACTGGGCAGAACGGGTCACCTACCGCGATACCGAAGCCAAAAAGGCTGTAGGTCATCTGCAGATCACCACCATGCCCGACGAAGAGCTCAGCGAGATCATCTGCTCCCGCATCAATATGGACCCCAAGGATCTCTATCTCATCGCCAGCGCCACCTCTACCGTAGTCGGCTCTGTGCAGATCGTAGCCCGCAATCTGGAGCAAACCTTCGCCACTTTGGGTGACCATGCCGACTTCCCCATCAATTCCATTGTGCAGGCTATGGGCTTTGCCCCTGTTGTCTCCATTGAAGACGATGAGATCGTCGCCATGGGCCGCGTCAATGACGGTTTGATCTACGGTCAGGAAAGCACCGTTTTCATCGACTGCGAGGATGACGCTATCCTCCGTCTTGCCGACAGGCTCCCCATGTGCAAGAACGATACCGTTTTCGGCGTTCCCTTTGAGGAGATGTTCCGCGAGTCCGGCTGCGACTGGGCCAAGGTTCCCCGCGACTGGGACGCTCCCTGCAAGATCAACTTCGTCAATATTCGCACCAACCACTTCTTCCCCATCGGCATGATCCATTACGGTGTGCTGGAGCGGGACTTCATGGGTTATTGAGCTTAGGATCAGAAAGGATAAACAGCATGGAATATTCTGTATACGCTAAGAAAAAGTTTGAAGAGATCTGCGCTGCCGCCCCCGCCAACTGCTGCTGCGTAACGGAAAAGGGCGAAACCGTAGCGCTGGATATGGGCGCGAAATGCGCCGGCGGCTGGTCCAGCATCAAGCTGATGCTGGATGCCCTCATCGGCGGCCGCGGCCTTGTAAATATCTCCCGCGAATTCCGCGGCATGCACCAGTTCCCCGCTGTGGAGCTGATGTACGATGACCCCGTAGGCGCTTATGAGATGGCATTTGCCGGCGAAGGCGCCTGCGGCATCAAAGATGGCGACGCTTACGCTTTCGGCGTGTCCGACGGGATGTGCCCCAATTGCGCTGCCAAAGCCGGCAAAGGCAATGTGGCTATCGTGGGCAAGACCAGCCTTGCTTATGCCGCGCTGGATTCCGCCCGCGCTGTGCCCGATGCCGTAAAGCTGCTTCTGGATAACGGCATCAAAGCCGAGGACATTCAGTGGGCATGGAGCTTCTCCCCCATCGGCACCCTCTCCCTTGATGAAGAGGTCCTCGCCGCCAACATGGCTGCCGCTAAGGATAAGCGGGTCGTCAGCATCTGGCTGCGCGGTGATGACGAGGCTTTGGCCAAGATCGTAGGTCAGTTTGCTCACGGCACGCTGCGCCTGCATAATCTGGTCACCGCCCGCACCATTATGGTGGAAGGCCCCGCCAAGGCAGTGAACTGCTGATCATAACGCCAAGAGGATCGCCTGACGGCGATCCTCTTTTTTCATGAGAAAAGGAGCTGTGCCTGCAGGCACAGCTCCTTTTTGAGGGTAACAGGTCAGATTATTATTCAGCCATAACAGCGCGGATGCCTGCCTTGATCTTTTCCACATTGGGCATAACGAAGTCTTCCATGCAGGGAGCGTATGCGGTGGGAACATCTTCGGAGGTAACACGCTTGACAGGAGCCTTCAGGTACTCGAAGAGATCTTCGCTGATCATTGCGGAGATTTCTGCGCCGGCGCCCATAAACTTGGGGCCTTCCTGAGCGATCACGAGACGGCCGGTCTTTGCAACGGAGTTGATGATGGTTTCCTTATCCAGGGGGAAGAGGGTGCGGGGGTCAACGACCTCAACACTGATGCCTTCCTTAGCCAGTTCTTCAGCAGCCTGAAGAGCCATGCCGGTCATCATCATGGTAGCAAATACGGTAACGTCAGCACCTTCACGCTTGACTTCTGCCTTGTAGAGGGGCAGTTCGTAGTATTCTTCGGGAACTTCGCCCTTCATGTTGTAGAGAGCCTTGTGTTCAAGGAAGATAACGGGGTTATTGTCCTTGATGGAGGCAGCCAGCAGACCCTTGGCTTCGTAAGGAGTGGAGGGAGCCACGATCACGAGGCCGGGAACATTCATGAGCCAGGGCTCAATGCACTGGGAGTGATGATATGCGCAGCGGATGCCGCCGCCGGTGGAGGCGCGGATAACCAGCTGTGCGCCGGCTTCGCCATTGTACATGAAGCGAGCCTTGGCAGCGTTGTTAACGATCTGGTCGAAGCAAACGCCGACGAAGTCTGCGAACATGATCTCAGCTACGGGGCGCAGACCGCAGACGGAAGCGCTGGTGCAAAGGCCGATGATAGCCTGCTCGGAAAGAGCAGTATCCTTGGCGCGTTCGGGCCAGCGGTGCCAGATGCCCTGAGTGATACCGAAGTCGCCGCCCATCTTGGCAACGTCTTCACCGATGATGAACACATTTTCATCGCGCTCCATGGACTGGATGAGCGCCTCGTTCAGAGCCTTGCTGAACGCAATCTTAGGATTTCTAGCCATTAGTGCACCTCCACTTCGCGATCTGCATAAACATGCTTCATCGCATCTTCAGCCTTGGGAAGCGGGCTCTTGCGTGCGTAATCGATGAGTTCTTCGATCTCAGCATAGGCCTTTTCTTCCAGAGCGGTCAGCTCTTCTTCGCTCACGCCCTGAGCCAGCAGGTCGTTTCTGGTCTTCTTGATGGGGCAGCGATCCTTCCAGTAAGCAACTTCGTCATCGGGACGGTAAGCTGCGGGGTCACCTGCGAAGTGGCCCTGCCAACGGTAGGTCATCAGCTCCAGCAGAGTGGGGCCTTCACCGCGGCGAGCGCGCTCAACGGCACGGGTCATAGCTTCGTAAACAGCTACAACATCGTTGCCGTCTACCACTTCGTTGGGAACGGCATAACCGTCAGCCCACTGTGCCAGCTGGGACACATTGTAAGCTTCGGTATAGTGGGTGGCGATAGCGTAATGGTTGTTGGCCAGAACATATACTACGGGCAGCTTCCAGGTAGCAGCCATGTTGATGCTCTCATGGCAGGCACCTTCGCCCAGAGTACCGTCGCCCATCCAGACTACGGATACATCATCCGTCTTCTTCAGCTGAGAATAGAACGCAGGGCCAAGAACGGATACCACATTGGAACCCTGGATACCGTTGTTGCCCATATTGCGGACCTTCAGGTCGGTAATGTGCATAGAACCGCCGCGACCGCCGTTGATACCGGTAGCCTTACCAAAAATTTTTGCCATAACGGCCTTCTTATCACTACCGAAAAGGCTGATAGCACCGTGGCAGCGATGGTCAGGATACTTATAGTCAGTCACTTTCAGTGCGCGAACAGTACCTACCTGCACAGCTTCCTGTCCTACACCCAGATGCACAAAGCCGGGGATCTCACCCTTCTTTGAATACTCGTCGATACGCTCTTCGAAACGGCGGATCTCGACCATGTCAGCGTACATCTGCTTCAAAGTTTCAACACTAAGCACTTAAACATCTCCTCACTATATATTTTATATTTAATTTATTGGTAATCGCCGAATAATTCCAGCGCGGCCCCCTTATAACCGCGTCCCGCATCGGACGCAAGGAACAAAATGCTGTTGGCCACATCTTCGGGCTGCAGCAGCTTGGTCCAGTCGAAATCGTTTCTCTTCTTGATCTCATCGGTGTTGATGAGGCCAAGGATCAGGCAGTTGATATTGATGCCGTATTCACGGACTTCTTCCTGCACGGTCTTGGTGTAGGCCAGAAGACCCGCCTTGGCTGCGGCATAGCAGCTATAGGTCTTGAAAGGATGGCTGATGGCAGCGGAAGAAATATTGATAATGCGGCCATAGCCACGCTTCTTCATGCCGGGGATAGTGTACTTGCAGCAAAGGAATGTACCGTCAAGGATGATGCGGGTGACAAACTGCCAATCCTCAAGGCTCATTTCTTCAGCAAGACCGCCGCGGAAAGACGCGGCATTGTTGACCACTACATCTACGCGGCCATAGACTTCTTCCATCTTGGCAACCGCGTTCTTTACATCTTCTTCGTTGGCCACATCGCAGCGGATAGCAATCGCATCGCCGCCGGCAGCGCGGATCTCGTCGCAGATCGCCTGCACCTTGGATTCCGTGCGGGCCAGAAGGCCGACCTTTGCGCCCTGCGCAGCAAACTGACGGGCAGCCTGAGCGCCAATGCCCTGACCTGCGCCGGTGATCATGACAACAGATTCGGATAACTTCATTTTGCTGATATTCCTCCTCTTCCCGTCCCGCCGCAGCGGGATGCAAAATAACCATTTTGATCGTTATATTTTATACCATTTTTCTTTGGCATGCAAGCTTTTTTCAACCAAATACCTTCACGGGAAATAAACCGCAAATAAAAAACAGGCCGGTTTTACCGGCCTGTTTTCTGCTTAAACCTGCTTGACCGTGTAGTAAACAGCCAGAGCGAAGAGAACTACGCCCAGCGCCCACATCACATAAAATGCGGCGGAAAACACGGCAAGAGACACGGCCATAGCTGCCGCGGAGACCACGATAGCGGCAAGCATGATACCGTAATTGCAATTTTTAGAGAACACACGGACCTTGTTCTTTTTGCAGATCCAAAGGCCGCCGTTCTTCTTTACCAGCATCACCAGCACGAAAGCTGCGGCAACGACCACGATAGCGCCAACCGTCAGCACGGTGAGGATAGTGGGATGCATCATGTAGCTGCGGCGAAGGAGCCAAAGATCTGCCAGCGCAATTGCGAGGGCAGCAACACTCACCGTGAAATCACGGGGATAGAGCAGGCACACCACGCCGAAGAGCATCAGAAGCGGCACGACCACGCAGAGAATATCCGTAGCCGCGGGATAGTAAGCGATCATCAAAAAAGAGGTAACGGCAAGGAAAAGGCTCACCCCAACGCCCCACAGGGCATAGGACTTCTTTTTCTTTTCGCTCTTCCAGCAGAAGGCCAGCACCGCGCAGACCACAGCTGCAGCCAGGCCCACATAGCGCAGCACACCGAACACCTTGGAAAGGGTCACGATCCACTGCACAGTGCCGTGAGCAAAGAAGTTATAGGCCAAAAGCAGATAGCACTCCGCAAGGCAGCCCACAATCAGCATCTTAAGTGTATTATTCACAGACTGATTGGACTTTGCCATCTTAGCCTTTTTGTTGTTCTGTTTGGACATCTATCGTATTCCTCCAAATGGATTTTGGCATGAGAAAACAGCACAAAATTTTTGCGCTTTTGTTATTTTAACAGATAGCTTCACATTTTGCAAGTTTTTATCCTATGAATTCGAAGAAAGTCCCTATACTTTCCTTTTTGCGGACAAATTTTAATTTTCATGAGATATTTCTCTTTTTTAGTTGTTTGCGTTTTATATGTGTGCTATACTTTAGTTAGGTACGCCCATTGGCTATTTCAAGGCCTTTTAAGGAGAAAGCTGCATGAAAACCAAACTTTTGATCCCACTTTCCCTTTTGTTGGCCTTTCTTTTGACGGGCTGCGGCAGCAAGGCGGAAACGCAGTTTTTCGCCATGGATACCTCTATGGCTCTGACCCTTACCGCCCCGCAGGCAAACCGGGTACTGTCCGCATCCGAAGCGGAGATCCTCCGTCTGGAAGCGCTTTTCTCCCGCACAGATGAGGCCAGCGCCGTTTCCGCTCTGAACCGCGGCGAAACTGTGGAAAGCGAAGAGCTCACCGCGCTTTTACACCGGTCGGCTGAATATGCTGCTGCCACAAGCGGCGCTTTTGATATTACCGTCGCCCCTGTGGTCTCCGCCTGGGGATTTACCGAAGATGCCTGCCGCGTTCCTTCCGCGCAAGAGCTTGCAGATCTTCTTCCGCACACAGGAAGTGAATATCTGGATCTCAGTTCTTCCGCTGTGACCCTTCCCGAAGGGTTTTCCATCGATCTTGGCGGCATCGCCAAGGGATATGCTTCCGACCGCATCGCGGCTCTCTGGGATGAGATGAATGTAGAAAGCGGCTGCGCTGCTTTAGGCGGCAATGTCTATGTCCGCGGCTACAAGGAAGACGGCAGCCTTTGGCGCATCGCCGTCCGCGATCCCCTTAACACCGCAGGCGCCATCGGCGTCCTCTCGCTGAACGACGCCTTTGCCGTAACCTCCGGCGGTTACGAACGCTGTTTCACCGAAAACGGCGTGACTTATCACCATATCATCGATCCCGCCACCGGCTACCCTGCTAACAGCGGTCTTCTTTCCGTCACGGTGGTCTCCCACGAAAGCGGCACGCTGTGCGACGCGTATTCCACCGCGCTTTTTGTTCTTGGAGAAGAGCAGGCGCTGCAGCTATGGCGCGAAGCCGGCGGTGCCTTTGAGCTGATCCTTGTGACAGAGGATGGCCGGGTGCTGATCACCGAACCTTTGGCAGATGCTTTTGAACAAACTGAAGGCAGTGCATACCGCTATGAAACCGTCCGATAAATTAAAACCGAATCTTTGGGACCTCCTCTCCGCCGCAGCCGTTGTGTCATTGGCCGCTGTCTGCGCCGTTCTTTTCTGGGGCGGATTGCAGAAAACAGAAAGTCCCGTGGTTGCCATCCGCGCTGACGGGGAAACCGTGCGCGAGATCCCCCTGCGCGATGCGGGAGAAAATGAGACGTTTCTTTTCTCCCATAACGGCGTGACCATGACTCTCGTCTTAAATCCTGATGGCGAAACCGGTGTTGCGGTAAAGGAATCGGACTGTCCCAACGAAGACTGTGTCCGCACCGGCACTGTCACCCGCAGCGGAGAGAGCATCGTGTGCCTTCCTGCCCGCACCGTCATCACGCTGCTTCACGGTGAAAGCAGCGGTGTAGACGCTATCATCGGTTAAGGAGGCGCCATGAAGATCTCCACTAAAAAACTGGCGCTTTGCGCCCTGCTTTCCGCGCTGGCACTGGCGCTTTCCTGGGCAGAGAGTTTTCTGCTCCTTCCCCTCCCCGTTCCCGGCATGAAGCTGGGCCTTGCCAACATCGTGACCCTGTACGCCCTTTATACTATGGGCTTTCCTGCGGCGCTTTCCATATTGCTGGTGCGCTGCACTCTCGGCGCTTTTTTTGCCGGCAGCATTTCCTCTTTGCTTTTTTCCCTTGGCGGCGGTCTTCTGGCTCTTGCCGTCATGGCTATTCTTCGCAAGACCCGCCTGAGTATTTACGGCGTTTCTCTCTGCGGCGCTGCCGCACATAATATAGGGCAGGTGCTGGCCGCTCTTGCGGTCTTGCAGTCGGCAGCTCCTGTGGGGTATCTTCCCATTCTGCTGATCCTTTCACTTTTCACCGGCGCGCTGTGCGCCTTTTGTGCCGCATCCGTTTACCGCGCAACTTACCGTTATTTTTAGGGGGCACCGTCCATGGATCCTAACATCAGCAAAAAAGACCGGATCATCCTGCAGCAGCTGGATGTGATCCGCACTATGTCGGAAAATAATATGCGGCGCATGAGCACGGATTTCTGGGGTTCTCCCGCAGGCAGCGGCGCGCAAAAGGCGGAAGAAAAGCCCGAAGAACCCAAAACCGCCTCTTCTACCGGGAACGGTGAAACACCCCCCGCCGAGGAAGAAGCTCCCGCTCCCGAAAAGATCGAAGACCTGAAAGAAGAGCTTCACAGCTACATCGGTCTTGACGATATCAAGCGCGAGGTAGAAAACCTCATCAATATGGTGACGGTTTATAAAATGCGTGAAGAAAACGGCCTTCCCACCACCGACATGTCCCTTCACATGGTCTTCTCCGGCAACCCGGGCACCGGCAAGACCACCGTTGCCCGCATTATGGGCCGTATCTACCACTCTCTGGGCATCCTTTCCAAAGGCCAGCTGGTGGAAGTGGACCGCAGCGGACTGGTTGCAGGTTATGTGGGCCAAACCGCCATCAAGACCCGCAAAGTCATCGACTCCGCACTGGGCGGCGTGCTCTTTATTGATGAGGCTTATGCCCTTAACGGAAAATCTGAAAACGACTTCGGCCTTGAAGCTATCGAAACCATCCTCAAAGCCATGGAAGACCACCGCGACGATCTGGTGGTGATCGTGGCCGGTTACGACGGACTCATGGATGATTTCATCCACTCCAATCCCGGCCTTGAATCCCGCTTCAACCGCTATCTCCACTTCGATGATTACACCACCGAGGAAATGCTGGCCATTTTCAAAATGCAGTGCAAAAAAGGCTGCTACACCCTCGCCGATGGCGTGGAGGAAATGGTGCGGGATTTCATCGTGGAAGAAAATACCGGCGGCACCTCTTTCGGCAACGCCCGCGGCG
>JAFQLA010000144.1 GCA_017396725.1 Oscillospiraceae bacterium | reverse complement strand
GCACTTCGCTGTCGCTGGTCACCACGGAATCCGCTCCGATGGCGGCAAGGGAACTATTGAGGGAAAAGAGGTTTCCCACACCGTAATCAACGATCGCGATCATTACAGCACCCCTTTGGTAGACGGGATCTCGTCACGGAAGGCGGGATCGATGGCAACGGCTTCTTTCAGGCTGCGGGCAACGGACTTGAAAGCGCCTTCAATGATGTGGTGAGAGTTGCTGCCGGCCAGCTTCTTAAAGTGCAGCGTGCACTGGGCGTTGCGGGTGAAGCCGAGGAAGAACTCCTCTACCAGCTCGGTATCGAAGGTGCCCACCTTTTCCGTGGGAACGCTGAGATCGAAACCCAAAAAGCTGCGGCCGGAGAGGTCAATGGCGGAGAGGATCAGCGCCTCGTCCATGGGGAGGATGGTGCTGCCGTAGCGGTTGATGCCCCGCTTTTCGCCAAGGGCCTCGTTAAAAGCCTTGCCCAGCGCGATGCCGATATCCTCTACCGTGTGGTGATCGTCCACATAGGTGTCACCGTCGCACTTGACGGTGAGGTCAAAGCGGCCGTGGCGGGCAAAAAGGGTCAGCATGTGGTCAAGGAAACCGCAGCCGGTAGCAATGTCGCTATTGCCCTTGCCGTCCAGCTCCAGAGAGAGGGAGATGCGGGTCTCGGCGGTATTTCTTTCAATATTGGCGTTTCTCATATTAAGCCTCCAGTATCACTTTGATGGCGCTCAGCAGCGCGTCCATCTGTTCCCGGGAGCCCACGGTGATGCGGACATAGGGGGAGATGACGGGCTTTTGGAAGTGGCGCACCAGAATACCCATGGATTTGAGCTTTGTGTAAAGATCGCCGCCGTCGATCTTTTCGTGGCGGGCGAAGATGAAGTTTGCCTTGGAATCGGTGCAGGTGAAGCCCAGCTTTTCAAGCTCGGCAGTGGCGTAGGCACGGTTTTCCATCACGGTTTTGCAGTTGGCGCGGGTGTACGCCTCGTCCTCCACCACGCCAAGGCCGGCGGCCATGGTCATGCGGTTGATGTTATAGGGGTTGGTGGAATACTTCACGGTGTTCAGGTCCTGAATCAGGGCCTTGGAGCCGATGCCGAAACCAAGCCGCGCGCCTGCCATGGAGCGGGACTTGGAGAAGGTCATGGTCACCAGCAGATTATCGTACTTGCGGATGAGGGGCACGCAACTCTCGCCGCCAAAGTCCACATAGGCTTCATCCACTACCACTACGCTATCGGGGTTACCCTTGATGATCACCTCGATCTCCGCGGGGGAGAGGGCGATGCCGGTGGGGGCGTTGGGATTTGCGATGATGATGGTTTTATTGAGGCCCACATAGTCGTTGGGGTCAATGGTGAGATCGTCCTTGAGGGGAATGGCTTCATAGGGCACGGCGTTGATCTGGGCAAAAACGGGGTAGAACCCATAGGAAATGGAGGGGCAGGCGATGCCGTGATCGCCATCGCACCATGCCATCACGGCGAAGTTCAAAACCTCGTCGGAGCCGTTGGTAAGAAGCAGTTCATCCTTGTCCACCCCGTAGAGAGAGGCGAGCTTTTCCGTCAGCTCCCGGCAGTCGGGATCGGGATAGAGCTGCAGACGGGCAGCAGCCTCCGCGGCGTACTTTTGCGCCTTGGGGGAAGGGGGGAAGGGAGACTCGTTGGTATTGAGTTTTACATACTCGGTGTCCTTGGGCTGCTCGCCGGGGGTATAGGGCACGAGACAATCGTATTTAGCGCTGAAAAAACGGCTCATGGATCATTCCTCCAGTCGGCTCAGGGCGCTTTTGGCGTGGGCGGTGAGCCCTTCCTGCGCGGCAAAGTAGGCAACATCCTTTGCCACCTTGCCGAAAGCCTCCTTGGTGTAGTAGGTGTACTGGGTTTTCTTCACGAAATCATCAACGGAAAGGGGATTGGAGAACCGGGCCGTTCCGCTGGTGGGAAGAGTGTGGTTGGGACCTGCGAAATAGTCACCCAGAGCTTCGGGGCAGTTGCGGCCCATGAAAACGGAGCCTGCGTGGCGAATGGAATCGAGATAGTCGAAGGGGTTATCCACGCACAGCTCCAGATGCTCGGGAGCGATGGCGTTGGAGATCTCGATGGCGGAGGCGAGATCCTCGGCCACGATGATCTTGCCGTTGGCATCGATGGAGGCGCGGGCGATATCGGCGCGCTCCAGCAGGGGGATCTGACGCTCCATCTCGGCGCTGACGGCTTCGGCCAGTTCCATGGAATCGGTGACGAGAACGGCGCTTGCCAGCTTGTCGTGCTCAGCCTGAGAGAGAAGGTCGGCTGCCATGCATCTTGCGTCGCTCTTTCCGTCTGCTACGATGAGGATCTCGCTGGGGCCTGCGATCATGTCGATAGCCACCTGACCGAAGACCTGCTTTTTGGCTTCCGCCACGAAAGCGTTGCCGGGGCCTACGATCTTATCTACTCTGGGTACGCTTTCGGTGCCGTAGGCCAGAGCGGCCACGGCCTGGGCGCCGCCCACTTTGAAGATCTTATCCACGCCTGCGATGTTGGCGGCAGCCAGAATCACGGGGTTTACCTTGCCGTCCTTATTGGGGGGCGTTACCATCACCACTTCGCCCACACCCGCGATCTTGGCAGGGATGGAGTCCATGAGGACGGTGGAGGGATAGGCGGCGGTGCCGCCGGGGACATAGAGACCCGCCTTATCGATGGGGATCACCTTCTGACCCACCACGATGCCGGGCTGATCGTTGAGAATAAAGCTGTTGCGCACCTGACGGGAGTGGAAGCGGCGGATATTCTCTGCGGCCTTGCGAAGGATGGTGAGGAATTCTTCACTCACAAGGCCCATGGCTTCTTCCAGTTCCTCGGCCGATACCTGCAGCGCGGTGAGGGAGGCCTTATCAAACTTTTCGCAGTATTCAAAAAGGGCCTCGTCGCCCCGTGCGCGGACATTGGCGATAATATCGGAAACGATGGCGGCTACATCCACCTTGGGTTCCACGCGGGCAAAGACTTCCTCCGCCTTTACCTCGCCGTATTTCATGATCTTGATCATTCTTTTGCCTCCATCTGTGCCTGCATTTCTTTGAGCAGCTTTTCAATGGGCGCGGTCTTGAATTTGAAGCTTGCCTTGTTGGCGATAAGACGGGCGCTGATGGGGACGATGGTCTCCACTACCTCAAGGTCATTTTCCTTCAGCGTGGTGCCCGTTTCCACGATATCCACGATCACATCGGAAAGCCCCAGAATGGGAGCGATCTCGATGGAGCCGTTGAGGTGGATGATGTCGATATCACGGCCCATGGAGTTATAGTACTGCTGGGCGATGTTGGAGAACTTGGTGGCGACCCGCAGCGTGCGGCGGGGATCGTCACGGAAGGATTTCATGGCGGCCACCGCCATGCGGCACTTGCCGATATCCAGATCCATCAGCTCATAGACCTCGGGCTCGTACTCAAGGAGAATGTCCTTGCCCGCAACGCCGATGTCTGCCGCGCCGCGCTCTACATAAATGGCTACATCAGAGGGCTTCACCCAGAAGTAGCGCACATTCACTTCGGGATTTTCGAAGATCAGCTTGCGGTTAGGCTCATGGATGGAGGGGCATTCAAAGCCTGCCTTTTCGAACATGGCGTAAACCTTTTCGCCCAGGCGGCCCTTGGGAAGGGCGATATTAAGCATGGTTTTCAACGGTTTCCACCCCGCTTTCCGTGAGTTTGAGAAGTGCCGCGTATCTGACCTTTTCGGGAACCTTCTTCTGGGCGGAAACGCTCTTGCCTTCCGCGCGCAGCGCCTGCACGGCGTTTCTTACCGTTTCGGCGGAAACGGAATCGTCATAGAGAAGGATAGCGTCCACATCGAAGGCGTTGGTGCCGCGGTAGAGCATTTCCAGAAGATCCAGATACACCGCAAAGCCGATGGCCCGGGACTTGCGGCCCATCTTGGCAAGGAGGCGGTCATATTCACCGCCGGAGAGAACGGCAGAGGGAATGCCGTTGACAAAGCCCTTGAAAACAACGCCGTTATAGATATTGGCGTTGTTGGTGACGGAGAAGTCAATGCGCAGCACATCGCTGACATCGCTGCCTGCCAGAGCCGCGCAGATGGCGCGCAGCTGCGCTACCGCCGCGTCATCGGAAAGACCGCCCAGCACGCTCTCCAGCGCGGGCAGAACTTCTGCGGGGGTGCCGTAGGTGGAGATGAGGCGGGAGAGGATCCCGGCCTTTACCTCGCTGACGCCTGCGCCGCGGCAGATGGCGCCAAGCTCATGGAGGTTCTTCTCTCCGATGCAGCGCCAGATCTCGCCGCAGACCTCGTCGTTTACGCCGAAGCTTTCGATCACATGGGAGACGATATCCATCTGGGAGATGTCCAGCACGCAGTCGGCGCTGATGGTCTTGAGGCTCTTGGCGGCAAGCTCCAGCACCTCGCACACGCAGTAGGCATCCACATTGCCCACGCACTCAAGACCCACCTGCATCAGTTCCTTGAAAGAGCGGGTGCCCTTGGAGATGCGGTAGACATTTTCGTTGTAATACACCTTGCGGACGGTATCGGGCTCGTCCTTGCTGTTTTTGATGATGGAAAGGGTCACGTCGGGCTTGAGAGCCATGAGCTTTCCGTTGGTATCGGTAAAGGTGATGACATGGTCACTGAGGAGGAACTCCTTGTTGCGGACATAGAGATCGTACTCCTCAAACTTGTTCATTTTATAGGGAGTGAAACCGTAGCCGGCGTAGAGATCACGCAGGGCGAAAACGGCCTTTTCCTCGCTTTTGAGCGTCATGTTCACTTACTTTTCCTCCGTTTCGCTGAGTTTTTCGATGGCGGACTTATAGCCGCCGCTGCCGTAGGCAAGGCACTTGTTGACACGGCCGATGGTGGCGGTGCTGGCGCCCACGGCGGAGGCGATCTCCTGATAACTCTTGCCGTCATTGAGGAGGAGGGCGATCTCCAGCCGCTGGGAGATATCCTGCAGCTCCTTGATGGTGCAGATATCCTCGAAGAAGCGGTAGCAATCCTCGTGGGTCTCCAGATTCAAAATGGCGGAGAAAAGCTTGTCAATGGAAGGGTTATGCAGATCGATCATGGTTTGGAACTCCTTTGAAGGGAATTTATCGGTTTTTATCATGTTAGCACAATAAAGTGATAAAGTCAAATGACGAATCGTACAAATGCGCACCGTTATGGAAATCTCTTTTGTGCCATTTGACCGCGGCGGTTTTCGACAAAACTTGACCGGGGGAAAATTGTGCAGTAGAATAAAGCGGCAGAACTCACAAGGAGGCGTAAAGATGTGTTTACTTTGAACCATTTTATCTGGCTGGCTCTTTGCACGGTGATCGCGGCGGCCTATTATTTCTGGGCTATCCGGCGCACGGAGAGAGAAGTGCTGGATGTTATGTGCGTGGTGGCTATCGTGTCGGAAGTGGTGAAGATCTTCTGTATGATCGACTTTGACGGGACCCGCGCCATTATCGATCCCGGCATTCTGCCGTTCCATCTCTGCTCCATCCAGATCTTCATGATCTTCACGCTGCGCGTGAGCAAAAATGAAAAGCTGCGGGAGTGGCTTTATGCTCTTTCTTACCCCGCGGCTATTATCGGCGCGCTGCTGGCGCTTCTTATCCCTACGGAGGGGGTGGCCTTCCTGGAGGTGCATCCTTACCAGTATTTCCTCTATCACGCGTTCCTTGTAGGCTTTGGCTTCTGGATCTATCACACCCGCAAGCATATCTTTGGCAAAAAGAGCGTGGTGCAGGCGCTGATCGGTCTGCTGCTTTGCGCGTGGCTGGCGTTTTATATGAATGCCCTTTCCGGCGAGAACTTTATGTTCCTTGTGGAGCCTCCGCTGGAAGGACTTCCCTATCTCAATGTGAACCACGGTTGGTTCGTGTACTTTGCCCATCTGATCTGTGCCGCGGGCGCGGGACTGGTGCTGCCCTATATCCCGGTGCTGCTGCGGAAAAAGAAAAAGGATAAGGCGGCCGTTTAAGGAAAAACTGAAGGGAGAGCGAAAGCTCTCCCTTTTTGTGCGCAAAAAAGCTTGAAAAAGACCGATATTGCGGATATACTGAACTTAATTTTGATTTTGAAAAGCGATTTTACCGAGGAGAACCATGCTGACTGTAAAGAGAACCGAGATCAACTGGAAAAATGTTACCGTGGCGGATGCGCCCCGCCTGCGCCGCTATTACCAAAACTGCGAGTACCGCCTTTGCGAGTATTCCGCGGGGGTAAAGCTGATGTGGCGCGGCGTTCTTCACCCTGCGTGGGCGGAGGTGGCAGGCTGCCTTGTGGTGCGTAACTGTGCAGGCGGCAGCTATATGTTTGACTATCCCGTGGCAGGCAAGAACGGCGATGTGGAAGCGGCGCTGGAAACGGTGGATAATTACTGCATCGACCACGGCATTGTTCCCGTTTATTCCGTGGTGCCCACGGAAAAGGTGCCCTCTCTTCTGGAACGCTATCCCCATGTGGTGCTGCACCGGCCTGTCACCTGGAGCGACTATCTCTATCGCGCTGAGGATATGATGACCTTTGCCGGCCGCCGCTACAGCGGTCAGCGCAACCATATCAATAAATTTCGCAAGAACTATCCCACCGCGGACTTCTGCCCCATTACGGCGGCGGATAAAGGGCGGCTGGAGCAGTTCTGGCAGGACTATGAGGCGGTTTTCGCCAAGGGAAATGATGATATGGCTCGCCGCGAGCTGGAGCTTGCCAAAAAGATGTTCCGCTATGTGGAAAAACCCTGGTTCTGTGCCGGCGGCATAGAACATGAGGGGCGGCTTATTGCCGTGTGCCTTGCCGAGCGTTGCGGCTCCACGCTGATCATCCACATTGAAAAGGCGCTCTACGGCTATGAGGGGGTCTATCCCACCATGGTCAATGCCTTCGCGCAGCATTACGGGGCAGGGATCACCGTTTTCAACCGTGAGGACGATGCCCGGGATAAGGGCCTTCGCACCTCCAAACTGCAGTATCTTCCCAGCGAACGGGCGGCCAAGAACCGTCTGGAGCTGCGAAATGAGCTTTGGAATGTGGAGGAGATCGGCACCGTGGAAAGCGCTCGCCTTACCATGACGGCGCTGCGTGATGAAGATCGGGAGGCCTACAATGCCCTCTGCCTTGACGATGAGCGCAACCGCCTTTGGGGTTACGATTACCGTGAGGATCTTACGGGCGAGCTGACGGAGGACTATTTCCTGCGCGTTGCCCGTGAGGATTTCAAAAACCGTCAGGCGGTGAATTTTGCCGTGCGTCTGGATGGCAAACTCATCGGCGAGGCGGTGCTTTACCGCTTTGACTATAAGGGCAGCGCTGAGCTTGGCTGCCGCATCGCGCCGCAGTACGCGGGCATGGGCTACGGCCGTGAGGCTTTTGCCGCTGTGGCGGACTGGGCGCTCTACAAGCTGGGTCTTGGCGCAGTAGTTGCCAAGTGCAGCAAGGAAAACGAAGCCTCTTACAAGATGCTCTCTTCCTGCATGCGGCCCAACGGCGAGGATGAGACCTTCTTCTATTTCAAAAAAATCGTATAATCCTGCGGCGGCGGGGTATACTTCCTTTTGAGGTGATGGCATGAGCGCTCTTGAGACCGGGGGAGAAGAACTCCCGCAGGGCTTAAAAAATGCTCTGATGCAAAACCGCGCCGCTATGGACCGCTTTCTTTCGCTGACGGAGGTGGAGCGCCGCGATATTATTGACGGCACCCGCCGCATTTCGTCACGCGATGAGATGCGCAATTATGTCAGCAGTATCCTGCAGACCTACTGAGCGGCAAAAAAGCACACGCCAAAAGCGTGTGCTTTTTGTTTTCTCAATGTAAATCAAGCTTCCAGCACTTCGCTCCAGACTTCTTCCTTGAAGCCTACCAGCACGAAATCGTCACCCACCAGAATGGGGCGGCGCAGAAGCATGCCGTTGGTGGCAAGGAGCGCGATCTGCTGGGCTTCGCTCATTTCGGCGAGCTTGCCCTTGAGACCCAGCTCACGGTAAGCCTGACCGCTGGTGTTGAAAAAGCTCTTGAGGGGAAGATCGCTCTTGCGGAACCATTCGATCAGCTCATCAGGACGGGGATTATCCGCCTTGATGCAGCGGGAGGTGTATTTTACACCATGGCTATCCAGCCATTTGGACGCCTTCTGGCAGGTGGAGCACTTGGAATAGCAAAGGAACTTCATTGGGGGCCTCCTCAAAATTCACGTAGCACGAGGTCGGTGCTGCCGTTTGTGATTGCCGTTTCCAATCGGCGGACTTTCGGATGCTTGGCGTATTCGTCCCGGATCATGTCCCGCAGCACGGTGCCGCCGTGGCAGCCGTGGATCACACGGATGCGGTAAACGCCGTTTCCGGCGCGGCGCAGCTGCGCGTCGATCGTGACCTTGGCTTGAAATTTGTTCTTGCCGTGGAGGTCAACAGTAATGATCCCAGTACTCATTTTTACACCCCGGTTTTTAATTGATTTTACCCTAAAAAGCCTTATTTTTCAATGGATTTATTGCTTTTTAAAAATATTGTGGTACAATGAACAAAACTTCTCCGATGAGGGAACGCGAAATATGTGGAATTACCTCAAAGAAACCCGCCGCCCCATTGTGCTTTACGGCATGGGCAACGGCGCGGACAAGATATTGGATGAAATGGAGCGCCGCGGCATTGCCGCCTCCGGCGTTTTTGCCAGCGACGGATTCGCCCGCCACAACCTCTTTCGCGGCTTTGAAGTGGTGAGCTATTCTGAGGCAAAGGAACGCTTTGGAGAGATGACGGTGCTGGTGGCCTTTGGCACCCAGCGGGAAGATGTGATGGCGCTGATCGAGAAAGTGGCGTCTGAAAACGAGACCTTCATCCCCGATGTTCCCGTGGTGGGAGAGGGCATCTTTGATAAAGAATATGCCGCCTCTCACGCCGCAGAACTCCGCGCGGTCTATGACATGCTGGCAGATGAAGAGTCCAAAGCCACATTCCGTCACCTTGTGGACTATAAGCTCAGCGGCCGGCCGGAGTCTTTGCGCCGTGCCCGCAGCCCCCGTGAGGCGATGTGGGATATCCTCTCTTTGGGCGCAAACGAGACCTATCTGGATCTTGGCGCCTACACGGGGGATACCGCTCTGGAATTTTCGCATCGGGTGGAAGGCTATGAGGCCATCCTCTGCGTGGAGCCGGACGGACGGAACTTCCGCCGCCTGAGGGAAAATACGGCGCAGCTGCGAAACTGTGAATGTTACAATGTGGGCATAGCCGATACGGTGGGGGAGATGACCTTCTCTGCCGGCAAGGGCCGCGGCAATGCCCGGGGCGGCAAGGAAACGGTGGTGCGGTGCGAAACCGTGGATCATCTGCTTCGGGGCCGCGCCGTAAGCTATATCAAAATGGATGTGGAGGGGCAGGAGCGCGCCGCCATCTGCGGCGGAGCGGAGACCATCCGCCGCTGCCGCCCCAAAATGCTGATCTCCGCCTACCACCGCACGGAGGATCTTTTTGCCATCCCCCTGCAGGTGAAGGAGATCTGCCCCGATTACCGCGTATACCTTCGGCATCACCCCTATATTCCCGCGTGGGACATCAACTATTACTTTTTGTAGGAGGTCCGTACCATGGGTAAAAGAGAAGTGAACAAGCAGGTGGAGGCCGCGCCGGTAAAAGGCGGCAAAAAAAGCAGAGTCACAGCGGTTATTTTTTACGCGCTGGCTTTGGCGGTCTACATCGCGGTAACTATATGGCGTTTCTCGCTGGGAGAAGAATCCAACTGGTGGAAGTATTTCCCCACGGTGGTTTTCGTGATCTTGCCGCTGAGCGCCTTTTTGACTTCCGGCCTTATGGGGTATTGCAAGAGCTTCCTTTTCTGGCTCTCCCCCGTGGTGCAGGTGGCGCTGCTCTTCCTCTATGAGCTTATCGCCTTCCGTGGCTATGCCACATGGCCCCGCATCATCATCGTGGCGGCTGCCGCGCTGGTGGGTATGATCGCGGGCCTTGTGCTCAAGATGCTGCATGAGCGGGAGAAGAGCGAAAAGCGCCGCAAAAAGCAGAAGGAGCAGGCCAAAGCGGAAAAGGAAAAAGCCGTGGGCGAAGCGCTGAAGGAATTCACCGACGAAAAGAAATAAAGCAAAAAAAGAAAGCTCGTGAGGTTTACTCACGAGCTTTTTTCTTACCGATATTTTTTCAGCGTCTTCACAAAGAAGAACCAGACGGGCGCAAGGATCACTGCCGCGATGATGAGGCCGGGGCCCATGAGGAAGCCCAGAAGCACAATGGCTACGGCGATGGAACCCAGCACCGCGCCGGCAATGGAAAGACCTCTGCCGCGGAGCAGCTTTTCCTGCTGGCGCTTGGGACCTAAGAATGCCAGCACAAGGGCCGCGATCTCCAGCACGAAGGTGAGACCCAGCGTGAAAACAGCCAGCGCGCCCAGAATCACGCTCACAAGGGCCAGAATATCCAGCTTGGTTCTCTCGGGCAGAACCGATACGGGGGATGCGGGAGCGGGAGCTGCAGGCGCCGCGGGAGCAGCCACAGGAGCCGTGGGTACAGTAGCAGGAGCAGCAGGTGCCACGGGTGCCGCAGGCGCGGCAGGCTCGGCGGGAGCGGCAGGTGCTTCGGCGGCCATGGCAGTGGGATTGATATGCAGCATGGCCCAGATCTCACGCACCATCTTTTCAATGGCGGCGGATTTGCTCTCATAAGCGGCATAGCGCTGGACATTGGTAAGGTAGAAGTTGAATTCATCCTTCAGCGGGCAGTTTTCCAGCATGAAGGGGGGAATGGTCTTGCCTTCGTTGATGGCAAGGTCCACCTCGCGGGAGACCCACTTGGAGTCCTGCGCCTTCTGGGAAAGGATCAGCACGAAAACGCTGCAGCCGCGGATGGCCTGGGGGATCTCGGAGGCATAGCTGGAGCCGCCGGGAATGCAGGCGGGAGCCATCCAGCAGGAGATGCCGTTGGTCTCCAGCACGGATCTGACCCAAGTGGCCTCGGCGATCTCTTCTGCCTTATAGCTGATGAAAACATTCTTGTTATCCATAAGAAAACCCCTTTTTTATATTTTTGCGGGGATGGTTATTCTGCCAAAAAGCCCTTGAGGATGCAGTCCTCCGCCTCTTCGGCGGTGAGGCCCAGTGTCTGAAGCTTCAGAAGCTGGTCGCCTGCGATCTTGCCGATGGCAGCTTCGTGGATGAGCTGGGCCTCGGTGGAGTTGGCGGCGATCTCGGGAATGGAGCGGATGCGGGCGTTGCCCATGATGATGGAGTCGCACTGGACATGGCCGAAGGAGCGGGCGTTGCCTACCATGCGGGGATAGAAGAGCTGATAGGAATCGTCCTGCGCCACGGAGCGGGAGATGACGCGGCTCTTGGCATCGTCGCCGTTGAGCTCGATCTCCATTTCGGAGGTGGCTTCCTGCACGCCGTGGGTCAGAAGGCGCTCGGTGATGATGGCCTCGGCTCCTGCGCCGCAGACGATCTTGGTAAAGCGCTTGGTGGAGTCCACGCCGCGGATCTGGGTGGATTCCATGTGGAGGGTAGCGCCCTCTTCCAGATAGACCACGGTCTGGGGATTCATGATGTTTTTGCCGGTGGCCTCGGCGTCATTTTCGCCGTAATGCTTTTCAGCGTAGCGCACGGTGGAGTTTTTGCCCACATAGAAGGTGTGGATACCGTCATGGCGGGATTCGTTGCAGCCGGAGTTGTGGATGCCGCAGCCGGCCATGATCTCCACATCGCAGTTTTCGCCGATGTAGAAATCGTTATAGACCATTTCGGTGATGCCGATCTTGGAGATGATAACGGGGATATAGCACTTTTCACCCTTGGTACCGTCCTTGATGCGGATGTCGATGCCGGGCTTATCCTCTTTGTTGGTGATTT
>JAFQLA010000143.1 GCA_017396725.1 Oscillospiraceae bacterium | reverse complement strand
CCCACGAGGTCTGATAAATAAGAGAAAAGAACACGGTCTTTAGGCGGCGTTCCATAGGGATTTATCCGGTTTTGCCCGAATCTTTTTCCCCGCAGGCATCCCATTCGTCCTTGAAAGACACAATGTATTCCTGCGTCCTCATGGAATACCTGCAAGAAAAAATCTCTCGTGCAAAACTGCGGAGCACTACAAAAAGAAGAGTTTTTCTTCAAGAGCAGGCAAAAAGCCGCGGTAATGCTGGCGCATACCGCGGCTTTTTAACGCACGATTGGGGGAAAACTCCCTTTTTGAAGCGGGTAACTCCCTTATGGAACGCCGCCTTAAGGGCCGGTTCTTTTTTATGAGTAGGAAAGGGCGCGGCGGATGCTGCGGCCCAGCGCCGCGGCAAGGGCTGCTTTGGCCGCCTCCATAGGGAGAAAGGGGAAAACACAAACCCCAAGGGCTGTGCCGAAGCTGACCTTGGATAAAAGCATGTAATAAACGGCGCCGCAAAGGCAGGAGAGAACAGCGCCTGCAAAAGCGCCCAGAGCGCAGAGAAGAAAGGAGCGGTTCTTTTGGCGGGAGAGAAAGGCGGTGACAAAGGCGCAGAGGAGATAGCCCCATAGATAGCCGCCTGTAGGGCCGAGGAAAACGGAAAGGCCGCCCTGCGCCCCTGAAAAGACGGGGAGACCGATGGCTCCGCAGAAAAGATAGGTGCCAACCGCTGCCACAGCCTGTGCCGGCGGTAAAATCACGCCGGCAAGCATCACCGCAAGGGAGGCAAGACTCACAGGGATAGTGCCCAATGGAACGGTGAAGGGGGCCACCACGGCGATCACCGCGGCAAAAAGAGCGCAGCGGGCCATCTTTTTGGTTTTTTCGGTTCGCTTCATCCCACTGCCTCCTTGTAAACCTTTATATTTGCAAACGGGGTTTACAATGGAGAAATATATCACACACAGCGCCAAGTGTCAAGAAAAGCGAGTGTCGAAAGACACTCGCTTTTGATTTTTATACGCGGATGGTGCGGTAGGTGTGCTTTGCATAGGGGAGGAGCTTATTGAGAACATCCTCGGTTTTTACCTTCATATAGCCGGTGGTGGTGCCGTCGGTGCAGCCGTACCATTCTTCGGAGAGGACATCCTCGTCGATGACCACTTCGATGCGATCTTCTGCGTCCAGCAGTGTGCCAAACACGGTGACGGCGCCCACGGTGGTGCCGATGAGCTCATTGAGACGGTCGGCAGGGGCGAAGGACACACGGGAAACTTCCATGGCCGCGCCAAAATCTTTGGAGCGGAAGGGCTTGTCACCGGGGGTGACAAAAAGATAGAAGCGGGTCTGCTGGCGGTTGGTGAGAAGCAGGGATTTTACCACCTTCACATCCAGTGCCGCGTCAATGGCGACGCAGTCTTCCATGGTGATGGCCTCATCATTATCCACGCGGTAGTAGGGCATGGAGAGGTGGGCCAAAGTCTCATATACTTTTTCCTGCAGAGGAGTCTTAAAACTCTCGGGAGGGGTGGTCATAGGTTCGCTGACATAAAACATGGCGGTTTGCTCCTTTTCGTACTTTGCCTATTGTAACACAGCGCCGCGGCAAAGGAAAGATAATTTGACTTATATCAGGGTGAAAGACTCGTCTTTTACGCAAAGTCCCTGTTCAAAAAAGACCTGCAGCATGGCTTTGAGACAGGCGGTATCGTTTTTGCCTGCGGTTTCAAAGGAAGAATGCATGGCAAGCTGAGCAAGACCGATATCCGCTGCGGGGATGGACACCTGCCCCAGCGCGATGGCGCCCAGCGTGGAGCCGCCGGGGAGATCGGCGCGGTTGCGGTAATCCTGATGAGGAACGCCTGCCTTGTCGCAAAGCAGCGCAGTCAGCGCGGCGGTGGCGGCAGAGGTAGTATAGCGGCGGGAGGTGGAATGCTTGATGACAACGCCGCCGTTGGGAACGGGGGCGTGATTCTTGTCGGAAAGCTCCGCGTGATTGGGATGGAGGGCATGGGCATTGTCGCAGGAGAGCAGGAGGGAGGAGCTGAGCTTTGCGCGATATTCCTCTTCGCTGAGAGAAAGAGCGTGGGAAATGCGGCTGAGGGTATCGGCAAGGAAGGTGGAGCCTGCACCCTGCGCGGTGGCGCTGCCTACCTCTTCATGATCAAAGAGTGCGAAAACGCCGAGAGAGCAGCTGCTCTTGGCGGCAAGGAATGCTTCGATTCCCGCAAAAGCGCACTGGAGATCATCCAGGCGGGGGGCGGAGATAAAATCGTTCCACTCACAGCCCTGCTGGGGATTATAGAGGAAGAGTTCCGTGGAGAGGATATCCTCTTCTTTCACACCTGCGCACTCTGCGGCGCGGCGGAGGAAGCTGCCCTTGCCATCAGCACAGCTCCAAAGAGGAAGCATGTCCACAGCGGGATCATAGGTCATGGAGTTGGCGTTTTTATTGAGATGGATGGCAACATTAGGGATCACGGCGCAGGGATCTTTAAAGTCCACAAGGCGCATTTCCATGCCGCTTTCCGTTTTCACACCCACGCGGCCCGCAATGCTCAAAGGACGGTCCAGCCATGTGGAGAGGATCATGCCGCCGTATTTTTCCGTGGAAAGACGGATGTAGCTGCCGCCTTCCA
Source organism: Oscillospiraceae bacterium (assembly GCA_017396725.1). The sequence goes on along the minus strand of JAFQLA010000143.1, from coordinate 2,553 downwards.
GTTCCGCGTTTTCCTTTACCTCAAAGGCGGGACTGTCGCCATGGGCGGCGGCGATCATAAAGCCGGTGAAATCCCCTGCGGGCATACGGAATGCTACAAGGGAGGAGCCTCCACGGGTCACAAAATAGCCCTTGCCGGGATGAAGCTCACGGGGGAGGCTTTCCTCAAGGCGGGTAAAGCCGTTATCGAGAAGCATCTGCGCGCAGGTGTTGACGGTGTGATACGCGGTGGGGCAGGCGGAAATGAAACGGAAGAGAGACTGGTTCATAGAGCGTTTCTCCTTTTATCCCACGAAACGGGCCAGCTGGCGAACCAGCCCATCGGAGCGGGTAGTGGAAATGGAATTGAGGAAGAGAACATCATCGATGCCCTTTTCCCGCACAAGATCGGCGAGGGTGCCGCTCTGGGTATCGTTGTAGTAGCGGAAGTCCACCACATAAACATACTGGTAGCTCTCCGCAAGGAAGGGAGCGAAGCAGTTGCCGTAGGACTCCTTTACGAGGACGATGGAGCTGCCGTCGGTAATATTGGGATTTTCAATGATGCTCAGGGGATTGTCCCCGCCGATGAAGCCGGAGGCATACTTGCTGGAAGCACCCCAGTTGGAGACATCGGTGATGATGTTGTAGGGAGTCACGGCGCCGTCCGCCCAATGGACGGTGAGGGTGTTGGTGCTCTTGGGTTCATAGGCATAAACGGTATCGGGGTTTTCCTTCATGGCGGCGTTATTGGTCTCGCGGACAAAGCTGCCGGTAAAGCCCTCAAAAATATGCTCGGTGAAGTCGGTCTTAAGATCCGCTGCCTCGCCGCCTGCAGCTGCCATAAAGTCGCAGTAAGCATAGTATGCGCCAAGAGCCGTCCAATGATGGTCGGTGCGGAAGTAGAGGTATTCGCCATCCACGCTGTGGCGCAGCATGGTGTCGTAAATATCTACGGTTTTCACATTATCGGAATAGCTGCCGTAGAAATAATTGATGGCATCCCGCTGGGAAGAAGTGGTGATCTTGGCGCGGACGGATTCCGGCACGCAGATATCCATGCTGTTGGGGATGAGGATGTTATAGACATTGGCATCTCCTGCAAGGGATGCGGCGGCCCGCTCTACAGTTGTGATGTAGTCTGTGGCGGTGGAGGCAACGAAATTGTAGTATTCGTAGGCGGCGTCATCGATCACCAGAAGGGCGCCGAGGGTTTCCACCTTGGCCGCGGGATCCAGTTCGGGGATCTCGGGCAGAGGAGGAAGCTCGGGAACAGCAGGGGTATCTTCCGGGACCTGATCGGGTTCGTCGATGATAATGGGAGGCTTTGCGGGGGCGTCGGGGATCTCGTCGCCTTGCTGCACATCGCCGTGGATCACGGTGGACTGGTAACCGTAGAGGGATTCCAGCGAGGCGGAGAGGGCGATAAAGCGCTCCCGCAGGGGGAAAGTGTCGGCAAACCAAGTGTCGACACCGGAGAAGAATTCGCCGCTCATAACACTCTCCCATGTGGGTGTGGGGAACTGGCTGAGGGTGCGAAGCTCAGATTCGGAATAGGTGGGACGCAGAGGCAGGGCAAAGGAGAGAACCGCCATAAGGCAAAGGGCAGCCGCCGCCACAAAGGTGGTGATGCGATAGCCCGCTTCACGCCGCTGCCCGGGATCTTTCGCCGTGAAGAGCTCCCGAAGGGCGGAGGGGCGTTTTTCGGTTTTTAGCCGCCGCTGCGGTTTCAAAGTGGTATTGGGCATAGGTCACCGCCTTAGAATCGGAAATAGAGGAAGGGATTGTAGCTCTCGCCCACCAGAACGGCAGTGGCGAGAAGAACCGTCAGCACGGGCACAAGGGACTCACCCAGCGAGGTGAGGGTAGCCGCGGTGCAGGAGGTCTCCCCAAGGGCATGGAGCTTTTCGCCAAGACGCTTTACAAGAGGCGTGCAGGCAAGGATGGCCGCCGCGAGGAAGAAAACATTGGCCTTGAGGGTGGTAAGGGTTTCGTAATCGGAAAAGGTGTTGCCGTTGAGACAGAAGATACCCCGCAGCTGCACGCCCAGCCAGGAGAGATCCTCGCAGCGGAAGAGCATCCAGCCGAAATTCACCGCAAGGAGCAGATAGACATGAGAAAGTGCCTTGGGGAGCTTTTGGAAGAAACGGGGGCAGACGAACTTTTCCAATGCCAGCAGCAGGAAATAGTAGAGGCCCCAAAGCACATAGTTCCAGCTGGCGCCGTGCCAGAAGCCGGTGCAGGCCCATACCACCAAACGGTTCAAAATGATGCGGCTCTTTTTGCAGCGGCTGCCGCCGAGGGGAATGTACACATAGTCACGGAAGAAGCTGGAAAGAGAAATGTGCCAGCGGCGCCAGAAATCCGTGACGGTGGAGGCGATGTAGGGATAGTTGAAGTTTTCAAGATAGTGGAAGCCGATGATGCGGCCCATGCCGATGGCCATATCGCTGTAAGCGGAGAAATCGAAGTAAATATGCAGAGTGAAGCACAGTGCATAGAGCCAGCTGAAGCCGAGACTTGTGTTGGAGGAGGCAAGAAACGCATCGCATACCTCACCGAGGACATTGGCTAT
>JAFQLA010000142.1 GCA_017396725.1 Oscillospiraceae bacterium | reverse complement strand
AGGGCACCATCTGCGGCCTTGTGGGCGAAAACGGCGCGGGCAAATCCACCACCATCCGTCTGCTCATGGGGGCCCTGCGGCCCGACAGCGGAGAGATCTCTGTGCTGGGGGTGTCCCCCGGCGACCCCGCCTTCCGGAAGGTAAAAGAGGACATCGGCGTGGTGCTGGATGACAGCTACTTCCCCGACTGTCTGGACGCCGCCGTCATCGGGAAGATCATGGCCGCCACTTACGAAAACTGGGATCAGCCCCTGTATGAGTCCTATCTGGATCGGTTTTCCCTGCCCCGAAAGAAGCGTTTCAAGGACTATTCCCGGGGCATGCGGATGAAGCTGGGCATTGCCGCGGCTCTCAGCCACCACCCAAAGCTGTTGGTACTGGATGAGCCCACGGCGGGCCTTGACCCCATCGTACGGGAAGAGGTGGTGGAGCTGTTCCGGGAGTTTGCGCTGGAGAGCGAGAAGCACTCCATCCTCATCTCTTCCCACATTTTGAGCGACCTTGAAAAGCTCTGCGACACCATTGCCTTTCTCCACGAGGGGCGGCTCCTCTTCTGCGAGGGGAAGGACGCGCTGCTGGAAAGCTGCGGCGTTTTCGTGGGCACGGCAGCCCAAAGCGAGGAGATCGACCCCTCGGCGGTCATCGGCCGGGAGAGTAATGGCCTTGGAGGGGTGCGGATGCTGGTGCGGCGGGAATTGGTGCCCTCCGCGCTGGTGCTGGAAAAACCCACAGTGGAGGATATCATCCTCTTTACGGTGAAAGGAGCGAAGCGATGAAAGCCCTTTTGATGAAAGATCTCCATGTGTTCTGGCGGCGGATGAAGCTGTTTGTTCTGATGATCGTGGTGTTCTGCGCGGTGCCCAGCGTGTTTCAGAATACCTTTGCCGTCACCTATGCCGCCATGATCCCCTACTCCATGTTCAGCGTGGACGAGAGTAGCAAGTGGGATAAGCTGGCGGCTATGATGCCCTACTCCACCTTTGACCTTGTGATGAGCAAGTATCTTCTGGGGGGCCTTTCTGTGGGTGCCTCTTTTGCGCTGGTGACGCTGATGCAGTTCATCACAGCCCGGTTTTCCGAGAGCACGGGGGCGGATTTTTCCATTGTGCTGGCATCGGTGTGCGTATCCCTCATCATCATGGCGGTGACGCTGCCCATGATCTTCCGCTTCGGCGTGGAGCGGGCGCGGATGACCATGATCTTCCTCATTGCCGCCGTCTGCGGCAGCGCGGGTGCCATGGCCTCGTTTGTGGACACGGGAGTGACCATCTCCTTTACGGGCGGGATGTGGCTGCTTCCCGCGGCGGCAGTCCTTGCGATTGCTGTCTCCATCCCGATGTCCATGAAGTTCTACGAAAAGCGCAAGGCATAAAAAAGAAGCCGCAGTCCATGAGGGCTGCGGCTTTTCAAACGGGTGGGATTGGAAAGCTTCCGAGGATATGATACCACGCCGGGGGCGAAAATGTAAATGGGAGCTTTTGTCGGATAGGTACTACTTTTGGCATATTTTGACGGCGGGGGGTCAAATATTTCGGCGCTTTGTCAAAAACGACGGATTCCTCTTTTCAAGAAGCCTCAAATGTGGTATAGTATTCCCAACCCAAGGGAGAGGGCAGCCTCTTCCACCACGAAAGGAGCGATCTCTATGAAGTATACCTACACCTGCAAGAAAGTCACTCTGAACGATTCCATCAAGGACTACGCGGAGAAGAAGATCTCCAAGCTTGAGCGGTATTTTCGGGAAGATGACACCTCCGCATCCGTGACCTTTTCCGTTGAAAAAGATCACTTGTGCACGGTAGAGATCACCATCCGCGGCGCCGGTCCCCTGCTGCGCGCCCAGACCCAGGCTCCTGACGGCGACATGCGCGGCGCCATCGATGCAGCCGTTGGCTACATCGAGCGCCAGATTCTGAAGAACAAGACCCGCCTTTCCAAGCGGCTGCGCGCCGAGAGCTTCCCTGTCCCTGCTGCACCTGACGATTTTGAGGTCGCCGAGGAGAAGGAGTTCAACATCGTGCGCACCAAGCGCTTTGCCGTCAAGCCCATGAGCACGGAGGAGGCCATTTTGCAGATGAATCTGCTGGGCCACAGCTTCTTCGTCTACCGCAACAGCGAGGATGAGAGCCTGTGCATCGTCTATCAGCGCAAGAACGGCGGCT
>JAFQLA010000141.1 GCA_017396725.1 Oscillospiraceae bacterium | reverse complement strand
GTCACCTCCTCCATCTCCCTGCTGGAGGTCTGCACCACCTATCAGATCGACCGCAACATTGCCAAGGGCAAGGATCCCGACCGCAAGAAGGTCACCTGCATCTATGCCATCGTCATCTTCGTGGTGGGTCTGCCCGTGGCGCTGGACGCGCTGGGCAGCGGCGGCGCTGTGGTTCCCGCGCCCTATGAGATCCTTGGCTTCGCCCCCGGCGGCGCCGGTTTCGCCATGTGGAACGACTGCTGGCTGGATCTGTATGACATGATCGCCGAGGGCGTGTTGATGCCTCTGGGCGCCATGGTGATGAGCATCCTCATCGGCTGGGTCTGGAAGACCAAGCTCATCAAGGACGAGTGCGAGGTCAACGGCACCTCCTTCAAGCTGTATCAGTACTTTAACTTCTGCTTTAAGTACATCGTCCCCGTGATCATGGCCGTCGTGCTCTACGCACAGATCATGGACTTCTTCGGATAAGACACAAGTGATCCCAAAAGGCCGGATGCGGAAGCATCCGGCCTTTTTGCGTCCAACGGGCGGGTGATACCCGCCCCTACGGGGTGTGTGCGCGGGGAGACGGGCGGCGGGGCAATCCCCCCGCCGCCGGTGGCGGCCCTTTACACAAGGGGGGCTTTTTTGCGCCCTGCGGGCGGCGCGTGGGGAAACGATGGACAGTTTTGTACCAAAAAAGAAAAAGATTGCGCCGGCGGCATCTTTTTTATATAATAAAAGGGAAAATAATATACCTTTTTGCCCCGTCCCCGTATCAAGAGACAAAGAACACCGAAAAGGAGGCACACTTATGAATTTTACCCCCGAACTCATCGCCGCGGCAAAGACCGCCGACTCCCCCGAAGCCCTCATCGCCATGGCAAAGGAGCAGGGCGTCACCCTCTCCGACAGTGAGGCTGCGCTGTACTTCCGCCAGCTGCACGAGGGCAGCGGCGAGCTGAGCGACGACGAGCTGGACTGTGTCTCCGGCGGCGGCTGCGGCGACAGAGGCGACAGTACGACTTATTACTACTATGGTCCCAACGGAAAGATCTTTACTCCCGGCTGCAGGGTCGAGCACATCAGAAAAGGCTGCTGGGGATTCGCCGGCTCCCTCTGCAATTCTTCGAATGGCAATCTGCCAAGGAAACTGGAGGGAATCTTCAGTTATCAGAACGGTGGTTACAGAGACTGGACGGTGCAGTGCATATACTGCAACCAGTTTGTATACCATGGCAGCAGAAGCCCCGACGAAGAGGGGTTCCGTTGATGTGAAAGCCCCGCCCGTCCGGAAACCGGACGGGCGGCTTTTTGCGTGGGGCGGGGAGGAACAATGGGGCCCCCGCATGAGCCCAGCGAAGTAGGGGCGGTCTTTGACCGCCCGCGGGCGACCGAAGGTCGCCCCTACGGGTGGGATGCGGGGCAGAGTGCGGCGTCCACGCGCCACTGGCAGTTGGCGCAGTGGCGGCAGCGGTTCACCGCTTCGCCCCGTTTTGCCTTGCCCGTCCAGTCCCAGTCCGCCAGCATGGGGCGGCCGAGACTCACAAAGTCCGCGGCATCGGTTTCCATGAGATAGGCTGCCTGCGCGGGGTCCGTGATGCCAAAGGACACCATCACCGGCGCGTGGACTTCTTTGCGCAGGAGGGTGCCGTGGTAGACCGTGGGGTGGCAGGGGAAGCCTTCCGGCACGTCGCCGGAGGCGGGGAGGATGTGCTTGGAAAAGTGGAAATAATCCACCCCAGCCGCGTCAATGACGCGGGCGATACCCCGCGCCTGCTCCAGATCGGGGAGGTTCACCCCCATGCGAAGGCCCACAAGGAACCCCTGAGGCAGGGCGGCGCGAAGCTGGGAGAGCAGCTCCGTGAAAATGCGGGCGCGGTTTTCAAAGCTGCCGCCGTATTGGTCGGTGCGGTGGTTGGTGACGGCATCGAAAAAGCGGCCCAGAAGCTTTTCGTGGCTGCAGTGGATCTCCACCCCGTCAAACCCCGCCTTCGCGGCGCGGAGGGCGGCATCCACATGGGCGCGCTGCAAGGCGCGGATCTCCTCCGCCGTGAGGGCGTGGGAGAGGCAGAGCTTCGTGCCCCGGCGGTAATATTCGCTGCTGGCGGAGGTCTCGTCGGCGGAGGGGTCCTTGGAGGAAACGCCGGTGTAGCAAAGCTGCAGCAGCGCCAGCGACCCCTCGGCGTGGATGGCGGCGGCCACGGCGGCAAGGCCGGCGATCTGCCCGTCCTCCCAGAGGCCAAGGCACTTTTCGTGGACCTTGCCGCCGATGGTGGGGGCGGTGGCCTCCACAATGATGATGCCGGTGCCGCTTTGGGCGCGGAGCCGGTAATGCTCCACCAGCGGTTCGGTCACATAGCCGCTGCCGTCGTGCAGGCAGAATTTCACCGTGGGCGCCATGACCACGCGGTTGGGGGCGGTTTTGCCGCCGATGGCGGCGGGGGAGAACAAAGATGCCATAGTCTTCCTCCTTGGTCGTTTTTTCCATCATACCATGGGGAGGGAGAGAGGGCAAGGGGGGCGGAGGAACAATGGGGCCCCCGCATGAGCCCGGCGAAGCGGGTCATGTGGGGAGAGGGAGAGTTTTCACCGCAAGGTGGAAACGAAGGATGCGGAGCTTGCGTCGACGACGGGGT
>JAFQLA010000140.1 GCA_017396725.1 Oscillospiraceae bacterium | reverse complement strand
CTTTCCGGCGGCGAAGCCCAGCGCGTGAAGCTGGCAACAGAGCTGAGCAAAGCCTCCACCGGCAAAACCATCTATATTCTCGATGAGCCTACCACCGGCCTTCATACCGATGACGTTCGCCGCCTTCTGGAAGTGCTGGAGCGCCTTGTGGAAAAGGGCAACACCGTGGTGGTTATCGAGCATAATCTGGATGTGATCAAATCTGCCGACTATATTATCGACCTTGGCCCCGAGGGGGGCGATGGCGGCGGCACCGTGGTGGCCACGGGTACGCCTGAGGAGGTAGCGGCGTGTGAGGCATCCTATACGGGCCTTTATTTGAAAAAAGCATTGCAATAACCAATTTCCACCCGCCGCATAAAATGGTGCGGGGGTGATCATATGGAACTTTGGAGAGACGGACTCATTGCCTTTTTGGCGGCGGTGGGCGTAGCCGCCATTTTTTACCTGTTGGCAGGCCATATCTTCCGCCTGCACACGGCAGCGCCCGCCGATGCGGCGCTGATCCTTGCGGTGAAAGGGCATGAGCCGCGGCTGGAAAAGAAGATCCGCCGACTGCAGGAAGCGGCATGGGGCATGAAGGTCGTGCCGCGGATCGTGGTAGTGGATTGCGGCATGGAGGAGGCGACTCTTCGTGCGGCGAAGGATCTTGCCGCGTGGGATATCACCTTCACCCTGTGCTCCAAAGAGGACCTGGAAAAAATTTTATTTGAACTGACGAAACAGGAGACGCAGCGCGTATGACGGAACTTGCTTTGATCGAGGGCGGCATCCTTGATCTCATTTTTCAGAATAAAGAAAACGGCTATACCGTGCTGCGCCTGGTCACCGATGACGGGGAAGTGGTGACGGCGGTGGGCTGCATGCCCTGCGCCGCCCCCGGCGAGCGCATCAGTGCCAGCGGCACATGGAAGACCCACCCGCAGCACGGCGAGCAGTTTGAAGTGCAAAGCGCCGAGCGGTATATGCCCCATACGGAGGATGAGATCATTTCCTATCTGGCCTCCGGCATCATCAAGGGCGTAGGCTCTGCTACGGCGGAGCGGCTGGTGGAAAAATTCGGTGCTGACACGCTGGATGTTATCGAGCTGGAACCGGAGCGTATGACCGTTATCAAGGGCATCACCTCCCGCAAGGCTATGGAGATCTCCTATGAGTTCCGCAGCCAGATGAGTATGCGCCGCTTGATGGAATTTATGGCGCGGTACGAGCTGCCCGTCTCCCTTGCTATCGTGCTTTATCGCTCCTTCGGCGAAAAAGCCATGCAGCGGGTGCGGGAAAACCCGTATCTTTTGGTAAATACCCGCTTTGGTGTGGACTTTGCCGCGGCGGATACCATTGCCATCGCCATGGGCTTTGAAGGGCACGAGGGCTTCCGTGTGGAAGCGGCGGTGCGCTTTGAGCTGGAGCATAACGCCAATAACGGCCATGTTTTCCTGCCCAGAGAGAAACTGGTGGCAGCCACCATGCAGCTTCTCGAGTGCGGGGAAGAGGAAGTGGAAAAGGCCATTGACGATCTGGTTTCCGCCGGAGCGGTGGTTTGCCGCACGGTGGCCAATGTGCAGGCCTGCTACCTCTGGCGCTTTTATGAAGCGGAAAGCTATGTGCTCCAAAAAATCAAAACCATGCTCTCCTTTGCGCCTGATGAAGGCCGCGGCAGCGACAAGATCATCAGCCGCATCGAAAAAGAAGAGGGCATTACCTATGCGCCGCAGCAGCGCCGTGCCGTGGCTCTTGCGGCGGAGCAGGGCGTGATGCTGCTGACCGGCGGACCCGGCACGGGCAAGACCACTTCCGTGCGGGGCATCGTGTCCCTGTACGAAAAAATGGGCTATAAAACCATGCTCCTTGCCCCTACGGGCCGCGCGGCCAAGCGCATGAGCGAGCTTTGCGGCAAGGAGGCCCAGACCATCCACCGCGCCCTTGGCATGAATTATGATGAGACGACCGATGAGGTGGTCTTTGCCAAGTGTGAAAAGGATCAGCTGGAGGCAGAAGCCGTCATCGTGGATGAGATGAGCATGGTGGACCTCCTTTTGATGCGGGCGCTGCTTGCCGCTTTGCGGCCGGACTGCCGCCTTATCATGGTGGGGGACGCCGATCAGCTGCCAAGCGTGGGCGCGGGGAATGTGTTCTCTGACCTTATCCGAAGCCGCCTTGTAGAGACCGTGGCGCTGACGGAGATTTTCCGTCAGGCGCAGGCTTCGGCCATTATCCGCAATGCTCATGCTGTGAATCTGGGGATGCACCCCAGCTTTGAAAGCAATCAGGGCGACTTCTTCTTTATGCCCCGCCGCGATCCCTCCCGCTTGGTGGATACGGTGGTGAGTCTTTGCGCCACTCGTCTTCCTGAAAATATGGGGGTGCCTTCCTCTGAAATTCAGGTGCTTTCCCCTACGAGAAAGGGCGAGAGCGGCACGGTGAATCTCAACCGCGCGCTGCAGGCGGCGCTGAATCCCGCCGCGCGGGACAAGCGGGAGCGCCAGTGGGGAGACAAGCTCTTCCGCACGGGCGACCGTGTAATGCAGACGCGGAATAATTACGATGTGATCTGGGAAAAGGAAGACGGTACCGTGGGAAGCGGCATCTTCAACGGCGATGTGGGCCATATCGTGGAGATCGACCCTTCGGGCGAGCTCTTCCTCATCCGCTTTGATGACCGCACCGCCACCTACACCAGCGACCTTTTGAATGATTTGGAGCTGGCTTATGCCGTGACGGTACATAAAGCCCAGGGCAGTGAGTATCGGGCGGTGATCTTTGCCGCTATGCCTGCCGCCCCTTCGCTTATGGTGCGTGGCGTTCTCTACACGGCGCTGACCCGCGCCCGTGAGATGCTGATCTTGGTGGGGGATGACGCCGCTGTTTGCCGTATGGCCGAAAATGACCGTCAAGCCCGCCGCTACAGTGGCCTTCGCTGGAGGCTTTGCCATGAATAAACTGCTGGAGCTGCTCTTTCCGGGGAAATGTCCCTTTTGCAGAAAGCTATCCTCCAACGGTGCCATCTGCCCAAAGTGCCGCAAGGAACTTCCCTTTGTGAAAGGGGCGGATCGCTGTGTCAGCGGCCGCGGATACGGGCGGTGCGCGGTGGCGCTTTACTATGAGGGTGTCGCCCGTGAGGGGATTTTGCGCTATAAATTCGGCGGTCGGCGCGGCAGCGCCGCGGCCTTTGGTGAACTTATTGCCCAATGTGCGGCGGAGAACTTTTCCGGCCAATTCGATACCGTTACATGGGTACCTGTGAGCCGCAAAAGACTTCGCAAGCGCGGTTATGATCAGGCGCAGCTGATAGCGCAGGCGGCAGCCCGTCTTTGGGAAACGGAGGCGCTGCCCCTTTTGAAAAAGGTGCGCGATGTTCCCACACAAAGCAAAAAAGATGCCGCGGCAAGACGGGCCAATGTTCTGGGCGCGTTTGCGGCGCAGAATGAAGATAAGATCGCGGGCAGGCGGATACTGCTGATCGACGATGTGCGCACCACAGGCGCTACTTTGGGTGAGTGTGCCGGTGTGCTGCGCCGCGCGGGAGCGGCGGATGTGATGTGCGCCGTTCTGGCGACCCCGCGAATGGAAAGAAAGTGAGAAAGAAACTATGAATTACGAGGCGCTTTTCACGGCTGTTGGAGCGGTGGCCACTTTTGTGCTGCTGGCTATCCCCGGCTTTTACGTCGCGCGGAAGAAGATGATCACCGCGCAGCAGGTGGACGGTATTTCTTCCGTCATCGTGAATTTTATTTGGCCCATTATGGTCATCGATGCCATGGTGCAGGTGCAGGTGAGCCGTGAGATCTTGAATTCCGCGCTGCGTGCCGCCCTTTTCAGCGCCATGGGCATCGCTATTGCCGTGGTGGTGGCGCTTGTATATCTGAAGGTGATCCGCATGGGCAAAGTGCCGGGGTGCATTCTTCTTTTTGCGCTGGCCATTTCCAATACGGGT
>JAFQLA010000139.1 GCA_017396725.1 Oscillospiraceae bacterium | reverse complement strand
CGCCGCAGCGCAGGCCTTACCTCCATTGTGGGCAAGACTTCTGCCGGCGCGGTATCCTATATGCCGGTTGCCCGTGTGCCCAACATCGCCGCTCTTTTGAAGGATCTGCAGAAAAAAGGTGTGTGGATCTTCGGTACGGCAGCCAACGGCACCACCAATCTCTACGATGCTGATCTTAAGGGCGCTGCCGCCATTGTCATCGGCAGTGAAGGCAGCGGCATGACCCGCCTTGTGGAAGAGGGCTGCGATTTCCTTGTCAGCATTCCCATGAAAGGCCGCATTTCTTCTTTGAATGCGTCTGCCGCGGCAGCGATCCTGCTCTATGAGGCTGTGCGCCAGCGCATGGCATAAGGAGCAAAGAAACAACTACGAAGGTGAAACGATATGACGCATAAGAATGACGCAGAGCGTTATCAGACCTTAAGCAGCACGCAGGAGCTTCTGCGCGGCGTGGAAGACGCGTCGGACGCATTTTTGCTGGAGGATATTCTGGCCGAATACGGCGACGGTCCCAAACCCAAGGAAGAAGTCAAAGCGCCTGCGGCAGCTGAAGAAGTAAAGCCCGCGCCCAAGGCTGCGGTCAGTGAAACGGTTCGCTTTACCCCCGTGGAAAAAGCGGCGCCTCAAAAGACTGTAAAAAAAGAAGTTCCCGTGCAGGCAGAACCCAGGCCGGAGCCTGTCCGCAAGAAGGACCGTGATGTCCTGAGTGTGGAAGATGTGGTGGCGCAGACGGTGGATCTGGTGCAGGAGGAAGAGGCCGGGGAGGAAGAATTCATTCCCGAACGCAAGCGCTGGATTTTCTCCCGCCGTAAAAAGGGCGAAACCGAACAGATCTATCAGGTGGAGGATCTTTCCGAAAAAGAACCGGACAATCTGGAAGAATACGAAGAGATCGAGGAAGAAGAGGAAGAAGAACTCTTTGAAGAGCCTCCGCTGGAAGAGGCTTATGTCGCTTTCCAGAAACTTAGCAGAATGCAGTTTTCCCGCGTTATGCCGGTTGCCGTACTGGCGGTGGTGGAAACAGTTCTGGCTATTTTGAATTATCTGCATGTGGCGATTCCTGTGTGGAGTGAGAGTGTAGCGCTGCAGAGCGTGATCCTCTTTGTGCTCCACGCGCTGCTTTGCGCTTTTTGCATCGGCGTGTTTTCCGACGCGGTGGAAGCGATCCGCTCCCGTCGCTGCACGGCGGCGGTGCTGGTGTCGTTTGCTAATGTGGCGGTGCTTTTGGACTGCGCGCTGCGTCCCTTTATGAAGGGGCGCGCTGAGGCGGAGCCTCTTTGCGCGGTGGCAGCCATTGCCATGTGCTTTGCGGTGTGGGGCCGTGCTGCCCGCACCCGCGCGTCCGCGGCGGGCTTCCGTGTGGCCTGTATGGGTGAACCCAACTATACCGTCTGCGCCACGGCGGACGGTGCCTGCAAGAGCCACGGCGATCTCGAAGGGTTTTATCGCAATACCGTGGCGGAGGATCCCGTTACCCGTTGGCAGACGGTGCTTTTGCCGCTGGTGATCGCAGCATCCTTTGTTTTTGCGGGCCTTGCCTCTGTGGGACAGGGTAAGGGCGGCAACATCATCTGGAGCTGGTCTGTCATTCTGGTGATGGCCACCACCTTTGCGCTGCCTATTGTCTACGCCCTTCCTTATTATCTGCTTGCCAACCGCCTGCAGAAAAGCGGCAGTGCCGTTTCCGGTTACCGCGGCGCCAAGATCCTCAGCCGCAGCCGCCGCATGGTGGTAAACGACATGGATATGTTCCCTCCCGGAACGATGCAGCTCAATGGCATCAAGGTTTTCGGTGAGGAGATCAGCAAAGTGGTTTCTTATGCGGCCTCTCTTGCCAAGGCTTCGGGCAGCGGATTGGATCGTTTCTTTGACGCGCTGCTCCAGAGCGAAGGCGGACGGCTGATGCCTCTGGACAATTTCGAGTTCTGCGGTGAGGGCGGCGTTTCCGCTTCCATCCACGGGGAGACGGCAGTTCTGGGTTCGGCTTCCTGCATGCGCAAGATGGGTGTGCGCCTTCCTAACGGCCTTACGCTGAAAACCGGCGTATTTCTGGCGGTGGACGGACAGCTGACGGCGATCTTTGCCGCCAAGTATCTGCCGGCGGAAAATGTGGGCTGGGCGCTTCACGCCATGCACCGCAATCATGTGGTGCCGGTGCTGGCCACCCGCGACGGCAATATCACCCCCGCGCTTTTAAAGCGCAAGTTCTCCACCGATGCCGGCGCTGTATATCCGCCTTTGAGTGAGCGCGTGGCTCTTTCCGATGTGTCGGAAGGTCATGACGATGATACCGCCGCTGTTTTGTTCCGCGAAGGCCTGATGCCTTATGCGGAGGTGGTGGTGGGCAGCGGCCGATTCTGCAAGGCTGTCCGAACGGGCAATATCATTACCCTCATCGCGAGTGTAGTCGGCGCGCTTCTGGGCTTTTATTTTTCCTTCTCCGGCGCGCTGCATGTGCTCAACCCGATTTCCCTTGCCGTTTATCTGGCGCTTTGGTCTCTGCCTACATTTTTGGTGGCAGGGTGGGTAAATCATTATTAAAATTGCCGAAAAAATCACCCATTTTTCTCAGTAAATTACAATTGTACTGCTATTGAAACTGATATATAATGTTATATGTTGAGTTTTATGCGCTTTTACGCGCTATTAATGAAGGGAGCAATTCCATATGACTGCAAATGAACTTCGCAATGTATGCCTCGTCGGTCACGGCGGCAGCGGCAAGACTTCTCTGGTAGAAAGCATGCTGTTCCTCACCGGCGCAACCGACCGTTACGGTAAGGTTTCCGACGGTAACTCTGTATGTGACTATGACGCAGAAGAAATCAAGAGACAGATTTCTATCTCCATGGCCATGGCACCTGTTACTTATAATAAGGTAAAGCTGAATGTACTGGACGCACCCGGCAACTTCGACTTCGCCGGTGAAGCTGTCTGCGCTATCCGCGCTTCTGAATGCGCCATCATCGTTGGCGCTGCCAAGGACGGTCTGTCCGTTGGTATGGAACGCACCTGGAAGCTGCTGGGCAAGAAGCCCCGTATGTTCTTCATTAACCGCACCGATGAAGATAACAGCGATTACACCACCTGCCTCGAAGCCATCAAGGCTAAGTACGGCACCGCTGTTGTTCCCGTTGTTGTTCCTGTAATGGACGGCAACAAGAAGGTCACCGCTGTTGTTGACCTGCTGCACAACAAGGCTTATGAATGCAAGGGCAACAAGGTTGCTGCCTGCGCTATCCCCGCTGATGTTGCTGACGAAGTGGAAGCTCTGCGCGCTGAACTGATGGAAGCTGCTGCAGGCGCTGATGAAGAACTGATGGAAAGGTTCTTCGACACCATGGAGCTCACCGATGCTGAAATGGCTAAGGGCCTGAAGATCGGCGTACGCGACGGTTCTATCGCTCCCGTTCTCTGCGGCAGCGCTATGACCGGTCTCGGCGTTGAAATGCTGATGCAGACCATCATCGACCTCGTTCCCGTTGCTACCGATATGGGCAGCGAAGCAGCTGAAGATGATGACGGCAATGCTGTTGACGTAGCTATCGATCCCAACGGCACCACCGCTGCTATCGTATTCAAGACCATTTCCGACCAGTACGGCAAGTACTCTCTCGTGAAGGTCGTTCGCGGTAAGGTCACTTCCGATATGTCCCTGCTGAACGTTTCCACCGGCAACACCGAAAAGCTGGGCCGTCTCTATGTCATCAAGGGCAAGAAGACTGAAGAAGTCAAGGAAATCTGCTGCGGTGATATCGCTGCCATCGGTAAGATGGACCGCGTTAAGACCGGCGATACTCTGTGCGATCCCAAGGCAGTTGTTAAGCTGGCCGGCCTGAAGTTCGCTGAACCCTGCTATGAACGCGCAATCTCCCCCGCAAGCAAGAACGAAGTTGAAAAGCTGGGTACCGGCCTCAACAAGCTCAACGAAGAAGATCCCACCTTCCATGTTGTAAACAATGCTGAGACCCACCAGACCGTTATCTCCGGCGCCGGCGATATCCAGATCGATGTTCTGTGCGCTAAGCTCAAGAGCCGTTTCGGCGTTGCGGCTGAACTGGATACTCCCCGTGTTGCATACCGTGAAAAGATCCGTTCCACCGTTCGCAAGCAGGGTCGCTATAAGAAGCAGACCGGCGGCAGCGGCCAGTTCGGTGACGTTCATATCATTTTCGAGCCTCAGAGCGAACAGGAAGATATGATCTTCGAAGAAAACGTCTTCGGCGGTTCCGGCCAGTTCGGTGACGTCGTGATCGTCTTCGAGCCCCAGAGCGAGCAGG
>JAFQLA010000138.1 GCA_017396725.1 Oscillospiraceae bacterium | reverse complement strand
GCAACCTGCTTTTCTTCCTTACGGAGGAACTGCTTTTCGACCCTGATGCAGCCGACGCTGTGCGTCAGCTGGTTTGCAGCGGCTGCGATGTGGGCCTTTATGCCGAGGGTGAGGATGCCGCGGCGCAGCTTGCGGCATGCACTGAGCGCCTCTTCGCTGTTGCCAACCGCAAGACCCGCCTTGTGCGCGTCAGCGAGGATGCTGTTGATGCGGCGGAAAGCGCGGGATACTGTGTGTTCCGTGCCAATGTGACGAGGTCCGATGCGTTTTCTTCTGCGGGAGCGCCTGCTGTGCTGGACGCGGTGGGGGCCAGGAATTATGCGGTGAAGGTGCACCTCGGTTCGCAGGTGAAGGAGGATGGCCTCCGTTCCCTGCTCTCCGGCATCCGGACAAGAGAGTATGCGGTTTTGCGCTTTACGGAAGTCACGGTATAAAGATTTATAAAACGTTCAAAAATTCGGCGCAGACACCGATTATAATAGTGGTATGAAAGAAATACCAAGGAGGTGCTCTCAGGTGGCACGCAATATTCTTGTAGTGGAAGATGACTCCAATATTTCCGATCTTCTGCGGATGTATCTGGAAAAAGAAGGCTTTGACGTGCGCATCGCCCGCGACGGCGGCCGCGCTGTGGAAGAATTTGAAAAGAAAGAACCGGACATGGTGCTGCTGGATATCATGCTGCCCGTGCTGGACGGTTGGGGTGTTTGCGCGAAGATCCGCGAAAAGAGCAAGGTCCCCATTATCATGCTCACTGCCAAGGGCGAAGTGTTTGACCGCATTCAGGGCCTTGAAATGGGTGCCGATGACTATATCGTAAAACCCTTTGAGATGAAAGAACTGCTGGCGCGCATCAATGCGGTGCTTCGCCGCACGGAGATCCCTGAGGATACCCGCAAGCGCCTTGTATTCGATAAGCTGGTGATCAATCTCGATTCCTACGAGCTTTTGGTGGACGGCAAGAAGATCGATACACCTCCCAAAGAACTGGAACTCCTCTATCACCTTGCCTCCACGCCCAATCGGGTGTATACCCGCAACCAGCTGCTGGATGAAGTGTGGGGCTTTGACTATTTCGGTGACTCCCGCACGGTGGATGTGCACATTAAGCGCCTGAGAGAAAAGGTAGAGGATATCAGCCATGAATGGGCGCTGAAAACCGTTTGGGGCGTAGGCTACAAATTTGAACTTGCGGAAGAAAAACAATAAAACCTGAGGAGACGCGGAAGTGAAGCGAACCAAAACACTTTACTGGAGACAGTTTACGCTCACGGCCGGCATGGTGGCGCTGACTTTTGCCATGCTGGGCGCGTCTTTCTTTGCGCTCACTTTTTCCTATGTCCGCAGAACTACTACGGAGGATATGACGGAGAAGGCCGAGGTCATGGCGCAGATCGCTGCGGCTTACTTTGAAGAGCAGGGACTGGACAGCCGGGAGGATCTGCGGCTCATGGCGAGCTTTGCAGCCACCGCCTCCAACATGCAGTTTATTATTACCGACATGGACGGCAATGTCCTTCTCACGACGGACGGAAGCCTTGCGGGAAAGAGCTATACCATTTCCCGCTCGCTGCAAAATACCATGCTGCAGAACCGCTCCTACAGCGGCACGCGGCAGCTGGCAGGGATCTATACCGATCCCAAATTTATCGTGGGTACCATGGTGATATCCCAATCCGGTGGAGATCTGGGCATGGTGTTCGCCCTGACGGAGACCTCGGAGCTTACCGCTATCTGGCGAGGCCTTCTGAGCCTTTTCTGGTTCACGGCGGTAACGGTGCTTCTTATCACCGCTGTGATCACGGCCTTTGCCGTTATGCGGCAGGTGCGGCCTATCCAGCAGATGACCCAGGCTACCCGCCGCTATGCCGAGGGCGATTTTGATGTCCGTATGCATGATGACGGCAAGAGTGAGGAGATCGCGGAGCTGGTGGCATCCTTCAATGCCATGGCGGATTCTCTCCAAAGAACGGAGATGCAGCGCCGCGAGTTTATCGCCAATGTTTCTCATGAACTCAAAACCCCTATGACTACCATCGCCGGCTATACCGACGGTATCCTGGATGGAACCATCCCCCCCGAAAATGAACGGCAGTATCTGGAGATCATTGCCGATGAGAGCCGCCGCCTTTCCCGCCTTGTGCGCCGCATGCTGGAGGTTTCCCAGCTGCAGAGCATGGATCAGCTGCGGGAGAAGGGAAGCTTTGATATCGGCGAGAGCATGCGAAGAGTGCTGATCTCGCTGGAAAAGAAAATTACCGACCGCGATCTGGATGTAGAGGCGGATATTCCCGAAGAAGCTTTGCTGGTACTGGGGGATAACGAACTCATCACGCAGGTCATCTATAACCTTTTGGAAAACGCGGCTAAATTCGCAACCGTCGGCTCCACGCTGTATCTGGGGGTCGTGGCGCAGCGACCTAAGGCTGTTGTCACTATCCGCAACGAAGGGGGCACCATCGCGCCGGAGGAGATCCCGCGGCTTTTCGAGCGATTCCACAAGACCAACCGCTCCCGCAGCGAGGATAAGGACGGCGTGGGCCTTGGCCTCTATATCGTAAAGACTATTCTTGAGCAGCATAAAGAGAACATCACCGTCACCAGTGAAGATGGCGTTACCACCTTTACCTTCACCATTGAGCTGGCGGAATAAAGGGAGAAGTATGGAAGAAATCAGGTACGAAAACGAAGTGGTGGAATATTTTGACTCCCGACCTGTGCGGGAAAAAGTATTCTATCATGTGCAGGGGCGTCCGCTGCCCCGCCGTGTGTATCAGGCGGCATCTGTGCCTGTGCCGATGCCAATGAGCACGCCCGCGGTGCAGAGTGTTGAGATCGTACCGCCCCAACCCAAAAAGAAAAAGCGCAGAGCCCTTTGGATCGTGCTGATCGTTATTGCCTCCATGCTGCTTTTGGCCGCGGCAGGTCTTGGCATCGGCTATCTTGTGGGCAGCAATGCGGGATTCCATTGGGAAGCGGAATTCGGCAACGGCGAGTTTGACGGCCTTGCGGAAACGGAGCGCCCCTATACTGAGATCCCTGCGGTGGATGAACTGGGCGGCGCGGAAGTTACGGTGATCTCCGAACATGGCGAGACGATGACGCCCCAGGAGATTTATGCAAGGGTCAACCCCGCGGTGGTCTCTGTGGTCACTGAGATCGATGAGGATTACGCAGGTTACGGTACGGGCATGATCTTCACGCAGGACGGTTTTATTCTTACCAATGCCCATGTGATCGAAGAGGGTGTTGCCTGCGCGGTGTATCTCAGCAACGGCGACATGTATGAAGCAAAACTGGTGGGCTATGACGCGGCGCAGGATCTGGCAGTTCTCAAGATCGAGGCCGAAGATCTGCCTTGTGTGGAATTCGGCGACAGCGACCTTTTGACGGTGGGCGATCCTGTGTATGCCATTGGCAATCCTTTGGGCTATGAGCTGCGGGGTACGCTGACCGACGGTATTGTGTCCGCCATCAACCGCGATGTGTATGTGGACGGCATCACCATGACATTGATCCAGACCAATGCCGCCCTCAATAGCGGCAACTCCGGCGGCCCCCTCATCAACCGGTACGGCCAGGTGGTGGGCGTGAATGTCATCAAGATGATGAGCAGCTACTCCAGCGGCACGGTGGAGGGCCTCGGCTTTGCCATCCCCATCAGCGCTACGGCCCACAAGATCAATGAGCTCATCGAAACCGGCAAGATCACTCCCGAGCCTGTTATCGGGTTTTCCGTTACCCTTGTTGCGCAGAAGGCAGCGGAAGATGTGACGGGCCTTGAGGTGAAGGAAGTTACGCAAAATTCTGCTGCGGACAAGGCAGGTATTCAGGTGGGAGACTATGTTCTTGCCGTTAACGGTGAGGAAGTGAAAACCAGCGATGATGTGATTCGACACCGCCGCGGTCTTCGCCCCGGTGATGAAATGGAAATGACGATCTGGCGTGACGGAAAGACTTTCGATGTGACGCTTATTATGCAAAATGCAGAATAACAGGAGGGTACTATGGAATTTGCAACAATGATGAAAAACCGCAGAAGCTGCCGTGCTTATCTCGATAAGCCTGTGGCACGGGAAGACCTTGTGAAGATCGTGGAAGCGGGTCGCCTGACGCCCAGCGGCTGCAACGCACAGCCCTGGAAGTTTATCGTGGTGGACGAAGCGGACGCAAAGGCTCGCCTCTGCGATGCGCTGGTGCTGGAAAACGGCGGCTGCAGCTGTGCGTGGCGCGATACGGTGCCTGCCTTTATCGTGGTCTGTGAGATGGAAGCCAAGGTAATGCCTTCTGTTATCGAATACTTCGGTGACAGCCAGCGTTTTGCTCAGGGCGACATCGGCGCGGCTACCATGAATATGTGCCATCAGGCAATGGATCTGGGCCTTGGTACCTGCATCCTGGGTATGTGCAGCCAGAAGAAGATGGAAGAAGCGCTGGGCATTCCCGAAGGCCACGAGGTGCGCATCGTTATCGCTGTGGGCTACAGCGCGGAAAAGGAGATCGGCTCTGCCCGTCCCCGCAAGGATCCCGAAGAGGTCTATTCCTTCAACCGCTGGTAAGATATTGCGTGACAATTGATTTCAGAACGCATCTATGCTATGCTGATACGATAAGTAAGACTTATCGTATCAGCATTTTTTGTTGATGTTCAGAAAGGATGATAATGTGAGAAAGATCCTCATTGACTGCAAGCAGAATATCCCCTGTGATCCCTGCCGCCATGTCTGCCCCACGGGGGCCATCGTGTTCGGCGATTCCATTACGGATCTGCCGCAGGTGATAGAAGAAAAGTGTATTGGCTGCGGCAAATGTGTTGCCGCCTGCCCCGGTCAGGCATGTTTTTTGGTGGATGAAGATTTTGCCCCCGATCGCGGCAGTATTGATTTCCCCTATGAGTATTATCCTCTGCCTGAGGTGGGCATGGAGGTTTCTGCCTGCAATAATGAAGGTGACATTCTCTGTGTGGGCCGGGTGGAAAAGGTGATCTCTGTCCCTGCCAACAATGCTACCCATGTGGTGCGCATGAGCGTGCCCAAGGAATTTGTGCTTTTGGTGCGGGGCATGCGCCGCATCAAAGCGAAGTAAGGAGGTTTTACCGTGCGAATTGAGAATCATCCCATTGTGGAATACGCCAAAGGGGAGGAGATCCATTTCACTATGGACGGCAAGCCCCTTACGGCAAAGAAGGGCGACTGCATTGCCGCGGCGCTGATCGCCAACGGCATTCATGCTTTCCGCCGCACCCCCAAACTGGATAAGCCCCGCGGTCTGTACTGCGGTATCGGCCAGTGCAACGACTGTGTTGTGATCGTAAACGGTGAGCCCAATGTGCGTTCCTGCGTAACTCTTGTGGAAGAGGGCATGCGGGTGGAAACGCAGATCGGTCTCGGAAAGCTGGGGTGTATCGATGATTAAGACGGATATTCTGGTAGTGGGCGGCGGCCCCGGCGGCCTCGGCGCTGCCATTGAAGCGGCGCGCATGGGCGCCAAGGTAATGCTGGTGGATGAAAATCCCAAACCCGGCGGCCAGCTTTATAAGCAGATCCATAAGTTTTTCGGTTCCAAGGAGCATTATGCGGGCACCCGCGGCTTCCAGATCGCAGACGAACTGATCCGCGAGGCTAAGGAGCTGGGCGTGGATGTCCGCACCCAGACCCGCGCGCTGGGCGTGCTGGACCGCGGCGAAGTGGCTATTTTGAATGTGGCCCCCGGCGAAACCCACCACGCGGAAAAGGTGGAGGCGAAGAAAGTGATCCTCGCCACCGGTGCCAAGGAAAATTCTCTGCCCTTTGAAGGTTGGACGCTGCCCGGCGTTATGGGCGCGGGCGCTGCCCAGACTTTTGCCAATGTCCACGGCGTTCTTGTGGGTAAAAAAGTGGTGGTAGTCGGCTCCGGTAATGTGGGTTTGATCGTTTCCTATCAACTGATGCAGGCCGGTGCCGATGTGCTGGCGCTGGTGGAGGCGCTGCCCCGCATCAACGGCTATGCCGTGCATGCAGCCAAGATCAAGCGCGCAGGTGTTCCTGTGTACCTTTCGCACACGGTTGTCCGTGCTGACGGCGAAAACCATGTGGAAAGTGTTACTATCGCGGAGATCGACAGGAATTTCCAGCCTGTTCCCGGTACGGAAAAGACCTTCGGCTGCGATACCGTGCTGCTGGCTGTGGGCCTGAGCCCCAGAACGGACATGATCAAAATGTTCGGCTGCAAGATGACCTTTGAAAAGCGGTTGGGCGGCGCTATGCCTCTCCATGATGAGACCATGCGTTCCACCAACCCTGATGTATATGTCTGCGGCGACCTTGCCGGCGTGGAAGAAGCCAGCACCGCGCTGGATGAAGGCCGAGTGGCGGGCATCCGCGCTGCGCAGAGCTGCGGCTATGCCGCGGATGAAGCAAAGCTTTCCGCACTTGCGGCAAGTCTTGATGAACTGCGCGGCGGCGAAGTAGGCAAGCTGCGCCGTGAGGCAAAACGCGATGTGATCGCTGCGATGAAGGAGGTGTGCTGTGATGAATGATCCTATTATCTGCCGCTGCGAAGAGATCCGCCGCTCTGAGATCCAGGCGGCTATCGATGCCGGCTGCACCAGCGTGACGGCGATTAAAAAGTTTACCCGCGCAGGTATGGGGCCCTGTCAGGG
>JAFQLA010000137.1 GCA_017396725.1 Oscillospiraceae bacterium | reverse complement strand
TCATGGTTGCATATACCTCCTTAATGATGCCCGCAGGCGTGGACGCGCCGGCCGTAAGACCCGCAACAGAGCAACCAATGAAAAAATCTTGTGTAACCTCGTCTGCGCTTTCGATCTGAAAGACGCGACGGCAACTATTCCCACAAATTTCCGTCAAATGTTTGGTGTTAGCGCTTTTACGATCGCCGACCACTACCATTGCGTCGACCTTGGCGGCTATCTCAGCCGCTTCCGATTGCCGCCTATGCGTGGCACTACATATTGTATCAAAGATTTTTGCGTTTGTACACTCTTTTTTTATAATTTTTAAAGAATTTTCCCAGAGTTCGCGGATGCAGGTGGTCTGGCACACAAAGGTCAGAGGAAGGTCCTTTCGCGCCGTGTCCTCGCTCAGCCACGCCTGCAATTCCTCCGCCCCGCCGAAAACCAGCACATCTTTGCCCCAGCTGGCAATGCCGATGACTTCGGGATGGTGAGCCTCGCCGATGATAACGGCCCCTCTTCCCTCTTCTTTTGCCTGCGCCACCAGATTCTGGATCCGCACCACATTGGGACAGGTGGCGTTCACGCAGGTGACGCCGCGGCGCTCCAGTTCATCCAGGATCTCCTTCTTCTCCCCGTGGGAGCGGATGATCACCGTGTCCCCCGCTTTGAGAGAAGAAATATCCTTCACTTCCACAGCGCCCTTCGCCCGCAGATCCTCCACCACATGGGTGTTGTGGATGATGCTGCCCAGCATGAAGACATTTTCGGAGTTCTGCGCCGTTTCCAGCGCCAGTTCCACCGCCCGCTTCACACCGTAGCAAAAGCCGGCGCTTTCGGCCAAAATCACTTTCATATTACACACCCGTCTTTTCACGGATCACCTTGATGAGCGCCTCTTTGCTCTCTTCAAAGTTCAGTTCGGTGGTGTCGATGAGCACCGCGTCCTCTGCCTGACGCAAAGGCGCTTCAGCGCGGTGGGAATCGTTGTAATCCCGCTCCTGCAGCTCGCTGAGGATCTTTTCAAAGGGTTCTGGCGTGCCCCGCTCCATAAGTTCCTTTTCGCGGCGGCGGGCACGGGTCTCGGCGGAGGCGGTGAGGAAGATCTTCACTTCCGCATCCGGCAGCACCACGGTGGCGATATCGCGGCCGTCCATAATGACGGAATTCCTGCGGGCAAGAGCGCGCTGCATCTCCAGCAAAAAGGCGCGCACCGCAGGGATGGCGGATACGGCGGAAGCATACATGGAGATCTGAGGCAGGCGGATATCCCGCGTCACATCCTCACCGTTGAGGATCATGCGCTGCAGGCCGTCCTCACCGTATTCAATGTCGATGGTGATCTCGTCAAGAAGCGCCGTTACCGCCTCCGCGTCCTTGGGATCCACGCCCTTGCGGAAGGCATAAAGACCTACGGAGCGATAGATGGCGCCGGTATCCACATACACGATGCCAAGCTCGGCCGCGATGCGCTTTGCGATGGTGCTTTTGCCGGCGCCGCTGGGGCCGTCCACCGCCACGGCAAAAATTTTCTTATCCATAGTAAACCTCGTCTTCATTCTGATGTGCGGCGGCATAACCTGCCGTGCGGCCCGTTGCCCAGGCGATCTGCAGGTTGAATCCGCCGGTATACGCGTCCACATCCATGACTTCCCCCGCGAAATACAGGCC
>JAFQLA010000136.1 GCA_017396725.1 Oscillospiraceae bacterium | reverse complement strand
TTCCCGCAGAGATCGACCGCGTGGCCCCCAGCGGCTCCATCGCCACCATGATCCTCACTGCCGCCGCGGCCCATAAGCTCACCTGCCGTAGTAGCGAGCTGGATCCCGGGCAGGACGCCTACCTTCCCGACGCCATCGATCCCCTCCCCGTGGTGGGTCAGATCTTCGGCGGCAAGGGCACGCTCAATATGGAGGCTCTCCTTGCCAGCGATCCGCAGGTGATCATCGACCTTGGGGAAAAGAAAAGCGGCATCGAAGCCGACCTTGACGCTCTCAGTGAGCAGACAGGCCTTCCCGTGATCTTCATCGAAGCCGACCTTCCCCATATGGCGCAGGCTTTCCGCACCCTCGGCGCCCTCTTGGATGAGCAGGAGCGCTGCGAGGAGCTGGCCGCCTTCGTGGATAAGACCCTCGCCATGGCGGAGGAAAACGCCGCCATGGTCACCGACCCCGTCTCCATCATGTATACCACCGGCGAAACGGGCCTTGATACCAATGCCGCAGGCTCCACGCAGGCGCAGGTCATCGACCTCATCGGCGCGGAGAACGCCATCGTGGTGGAGGATGTTGCCCACAAGAACGGCGGCAACACCATCGGCATGGAGCAGCTCTATCATTTTGACCCCGACCTCATCGTCTGCGCCCCCACCGTCGGCGTGGATGCCCTCATGGCGGATGTCACATGGCAGCAGCTCACCGCCGTGAAAAACGGCAAGATGGTCTCCATCCCCGCAGAGCCCTATAACTTCATGTCCAATCCCCCCAGCATGAATATGCTCCTTGGCGTGTGGTGGCTGGGGAATCTCGCCTACCCCGATTTGTACGATTACGATATGGCGGAAGTGGTGCAGGAGTTCTACTCCCTCTTCTGGGACTGCCAACTTTCCTATGACGAAGCCGCCGCCATTTTGAAAGGATAATAATTATGAAGCAGATCTTCGCCCAGCTTTTCTACGAGCTGGAAAAGCACAATGACGCCGTCCTCGTCTCCCTCATTGACGATAACGGCTCCGCTCCCCGCGGCGCGGGCAGCCAGATGCTCATCACCGACCGCGGCCGCCGCTGCGGCACCATCGGCGGCGGCGCCGTGGAAAAGCGCAGCGAGGAGCTGGCGCTCTCCCTCATCGCCAAAAAGCAGAGCCTTGTCCACACCTTCCGCCTCCATACCAACCAAACCGAGGATATCGGCATGGTCTGCGGCGGGGATGTGACGGTGCACTTCCAGTTTATCGCAAAAGACGATCCCGCGTGGCACAAAGCCGCCGCCTGCGTCCTCGCGCTTTATGAAAAGAAGGAAGCGGGCCACCTTGTCCTGCGGGAGGACGGCTCCGCCCCCACCGTCTGTGACGCGCAGGGCGCAAGTCTTTGCGGCGCGGCCGTGGAGGGTAAGTTCCTGGCAAAGGGCTGCCTTCGTACGGACGGCCTTTTCACCATGCCCGTTGCCATCGGCAACCGCGCCATTCTCTTCGGCGCGGGGCATATCGCCCAGAGCCTCTGCCCCATTCTGGAGAGCGTGGATTTCCGCGTCACCGTCTTTGATAGCCGCGCCGAATTTGCCCGCAAGGAGCTTTTCCCCACGGCGGAAGCGGTGATCTGCGGGGATTATGAGCGCGTGAGCGACTATCTCACCATCGATGAAAACGACTATCTTGTCATCATGACCAGCGGCCACAGTTTCGACTTTGCCGTGGAGCGTCAGGTGCTGATGGGAGACTTTGCCTATGTGGGCGTCATCGGCTCCAGATCCAAGACCGCCAGCGTCAATGCCCGCCTTTGGGCCGCGGGAGTCAGCGAGGAAAAGACTTCTCTCGTCCATACCCCCATCGGCACCGCCATCCGTGCCGTCACCCCGCAGGAGATCGCCGTCTCCATCGCGGGGGAGATGATCCTGGAGCGTGCCATCGCCCGGGAAGGCGCCGCCAAGCAAAGCCATTCCTGCCCCATGAAGTAAACGTCGTCGGCGCAAGCTCCGTATCTTTCGCCGCCTTGCTACGCAAGCCGTCTCTATCACTCCCCTGCGCCTCCTCTTCCTCGCGGAAACGCTTTGCTGGTTTCCGCTCGGATTTTCAGGCAATACCCCAAGCGGCTCCCTTGTGTAAAGGGAGGTGGCCCCGCATCTTTAGGCGGGGTCTGCCGCGCCCTTCCTCTTAGGCGCGGCTGCCTGCCAAGCAGGCGGAGGGAGAGACATAGCC
>JAFQLA010000135.1 GCA_017396725.1 Oscillospiraceae bacterium | reverse complement strand
TCTTCTCGCTGCCGCCCTTGGCGCGCAGGAAGAAAAAGACGCCGATACCCAGCATAAATACCAGATAGGCAAGAAATACGATTACTTCAGCATTAAACATATCTATTATCTCCTCTTTCGGCGCCATTTGCGCCGCTTTTAGCAGATGAAGTATAACACAATAATTTTAGCATGTAAATACAGAACACCGTATAGAATGCATTCTATACGGCGTTCTGTATAATTTATAATTTTTATTGAAATATCAAATCTTTTAACAAGACGATTTACAGAAATAAAAATCAAACAACTTCTTTACTTTGCCGATAGCTTTCCAAAAACATCGGCGTCACGCTGTCTGTATACGCAACCAGCGAGTATTCACCGCCCGATAGACACCAATCATACATCAGCGCCCGCTCCCACATGGCGTAGTCTTTCAGGATCTCATTAACCGTCTTATCGCCGCGCAGCTGGCCGGCCGTTTGTCCTTCAGAAATAATACGCCGCAGAAGCTTGAAATACGTACGATTTCTGTCCAGAAGATGCTTTTCGCCGCGAGCCAGAAGCTGCGTGGAAAGCAATCGCGCCAAAAGATCAAGAGATACGCCGCTTTCGATCATAGCAAAAAGCTCGTGATTCAAATAGATCAGTTTATCTACCGCATCGCGAGAGAGATCCACCGTCTCCTGCAGCGACTCATACTTTTCGTCAAAGACATAGGCGAGAGTACCCAAAAGCGCATCCTTACCGCTGAAATAGTGGTAAAAAGAACCCTTGGAGGTTTCAGACTCATACACAATATCTTCCACCGTAGTATCTTCGTAGCCTTGCTCATAGAATAGCTTCCAGGCAGCAGAGATAATACGGCCTTTGGTATTGCGGGTATTCTTTCTGCTCACAGTTGTCTCCCCTTTCAAGCGTCTATACCATACAATAAAAATAGCATAGTATCTGCCGCTGTGCAAATAATTTCCGTCCGCCATCTTTCCGACAACATTTTTTGCATAGTTTTTGGCACATTATATCGTATACTTTGCAAATAGAATACGATATAATAAATTAACACTAGGTAAAGGAGTCTTTCGCCTATGAAATTCTGGAAAATGAACGGCGCAGGAAACGACTTTATCATCATCAATAACATAAAAGAAAAAATCCCTGCCGACTTCTTCCCCCACATGGCCCGCACCCTTTGCCAGCGGCATCTTTCCATCGGCGCAGACGGGTTCATGGTGGTGGAAAAAGCGGACGGAAATGCAGATTTCAAAATGCTCTTTTTCAATTCCGACGGCAGCATGGGCGAAATGTGCGGCAACGGCGCCCGCTGCATCTGCCGTTACGGATACGAAACCGGGCTTTCCGGCAAAAAGCAGACTATCGAAACCACCGCCGGCATTGTTACCGGCCAGCGAATCGACCCCCGCTCTTACCGCATCCGCCTTACAGATCCATCCATTATCGATCTGCACCGCAGCGTGGAAGTGGATGGCATTATTTATGATTGCGCCTATGTAGAACTGGGAACCCCCGGTCTCCCCCACGCGGTGCTTCCATGGCCGGATTTTGACGACCCCGATCACCGCAGGCTGTTTGATCTTGGCAGCAAGCTGCGTCATCACAACGCATTCCCCAAGGGCGCCAATGTGAACTTCTACCGCATCATCGCAAAAGACCTCATCGAAGAAAAAACCTTCGAGCGCGGTGTGGAGGATTTTACTTATGCCTGCGGCACAGGCACCGGTTCTGTGGTCACAGTGCTGACACTGCTGGGCGAAGTCAGCGGCAAAAATGTTCGGGTGCGCATGCAGGGCGGCGAGCTCTCCGTGGATGTTCTCCGTCAGCAAGACCGCATTACCGACCTCTATCTCACAGGCCCTACCAATATCGTTGCCAAAGGTGAAATAACGGACGAAGAACTTCACCTTGCAAACCGTCATTTGTGTTAATTTTCGGAGGAGGAAATTATGGAAAAGAAAAGTATCGTAAAAAACTATGCGTTCCTTGCCATCATGCTCGGTTCCATGATCCTCGGCGCCATCGTCGGCTGGTTCTGGCCCGCCGTGCTTGACGCCGAAGGCAATGTGATCAACGCAGGCGCCACTGTGCTCAAGCCCCTGGGCACCCTCTTTATCAACATGATGTTCTGCATCGTGGTTCCCATGGTGTTTGCATCCATCTCCAGCGCGGTTGCCAATATGGAAAGCCGCCAGCGCGCAGGCAAGATCATGGGCACCACCATCGCCACCTTCGTGGTCACCGGTGCTATCGCCGCCGTCATCATGTTCATCCTTATGAAAGTCTTTCCTCCTGTGCTCACTGCATGGGAAGTGATCCCCGCTGAGGAAATGGGCGATTACGCCTCCATGTCGGATATGATCGTGAACTTCTTCACCGCCAGCGACTTCAGCGGTCTTCTGACCCGCAAGGCTATGCTGCCCCTGATCGTCTTCTCCCTGCTCTTCGGCTTTGCCGTTAACCTCAACGGCGGCAAGAACACCCCCGTGGGCAAGTTCCTGGAAGACCTCTCCAACGTGATGCTCAAGTTCGTGCAGATCATCACCTACTACGCCCCCATCGCTTTCTTCGGTTTCTTCGCTGACCTCGTTGCCACCTACGGCCCCCAGATCACCGAATCCTACGGCCGCGCTCTGGCAGTATACTATCCCCTCTGCTTTGTTTACATCTTCACCGCCTGGCCTCTCTTTGCCCGCTTCGGCGGCGGTAAGGGCGCAGTAAAAACCATGTTCCGCCACATCGTAAAGCCCGCTGTTGTCTCTCTTGGTACCTGCTCCTCCGTTGCCACTATCCCCACTAACATGGAAGAAGCCAAGGCAACTGGCATCTCCAAGGATGTTTCCGACATGGTGCTGCCTCTGGGCGCTACCATGCATATGGACGGCTCCTGCTTTAGCTGCGTGCTGAAGATCGCCTTCGTGCTGGGTGTATTCGGCCAGCCGCTCACCTTTGATAAACTCATCCCCGTAGTGCTGGTAGCCGTGCTCTCCTCCGTAGGTATGAGCGGCGTGCCCGGCGGCGGCTACATCGGCGAGTACATCATCTGCTCCATCTTCTTCCCCACTCAGATGGAACTGGCCTTC
>JAFQLA010000134.1 GCA_017396725.1 Oscillospiraceae bacterium | reverse complement strand
GCCTCGTCGATGGAGTTGTCCACGATCTCGTAAACCAGATGGTGGAGACCACGCTGCGAGGTGGTACCGATGTACATACCGGGTCTCTTGCGGACTGCCTCGAGGCCTTCCAGTACCTGAATTTCCGAGGCGTTATAGTCCTGCTCCACAGTCGTTTTTACATTTTCAAGTTCGCTCATATGGCGTACTCCTCTCTTCCTTCAAGGGAATCAGTCCAGCAGCAGGGAATCGGATTCCATGCGCTTATAAAGTGTCTGGGAACTTAAGGGAGACAGATACACGATCTGCCTGTGATAGGGATGGTCACAGAGAATGAAGGAGCGGGGCAGTTCCTCACCCACGGTGATGACCACGCTTTCCTTTTCCGCCTCTGCCAGAAACTTTTTTGTGATTTTGGAAGAGGTGGTATTATCCAGATCAAAGATGCCGATAATACGCTTTTTTTCCAGCATCACATTTTGTCCCAGATGGAGATACATGCTTTTCTCCTTTTATTCTTTCACGCGGCCGTTTTCGATCTCGAAAACCTTGCCGCCCATCATTTCGCCCAATCGGTCATCCTCGCAGCAGGTGATGAACACCTGACCGCCGGCGATGCGGTTGAGCACATATTCCTGCCGCTTGGGATCCAGCTCGCTGAGCACATCATCCAGCAGCAAAACGGGATATTCCCCCGTGGTGTTTTTATGGATCTCCCGCTCGGAGAGCTTCAAAGCCAGCGCCGCGGTGCGGGCCTGACCCTGGGATGCAAACTGCTTGGCGCTTTTGCCGCCGATGAGCACATTCAGATCGTCCTTATGGGGGCCGCAAAGGCACAGGCGGGAGGCAAGCTCCGCCGCGTAATGACTTTCCTGATGGCGAAGAAGCGACTGCACCAGCTCTTCGTAGGAGGCAAAGGGATCTTCCACGGTGGAGACCGTTTCATATCCCAAAGACAGCTCTTCCCTGCCGCCGGAACATTCAAAATGGGCCTGGGCAGCATACTCGGCAAGGGATTTTACGAAACGGGCGCGGTAATGGATGATAACGGCGCCCACTTCCGCCATGCGGAGATTGAAATCGGGAAGGGACTTTAAAAGGTCGGGCTTTTCGTCACTGTCCCGCAGGATGCGGGTCTTATGCTCGTAAAGCCGGTTATATTCCGTAAGGGCCTTTTCATAGCGAGGCCGCAGCTGACAGAGGGAAATATCCATGAACCGCCGCCGCTCGCTTGCCCCCGAACGGATGAGATAGAGATCATCAGGGCAGAAGTAAACGGTATTTAAAATGCCGCTTAAGTCCCCTGCCGTTTTCTGCCGCACACCGTTGACGGTGATCTTGCGGGCCTTGCCACGGAAAAGGCCGATCTCCACCTTGAAATCTCTTTCACGGGAGAAAACGCCCCCTTCCACTCTCCCCTCTTCCGCGCCGAAGGAGATAAGCTCCTTATCACTGCGGCTGCGGGGACTCTTGGCACAGCCAAGATACAAAACGGCTTCCAGCAGATTGGTTTTGCCCTGGGCATTTTCGCCGTAGATCACGTTGCACTTTTCATCAAAGCGGATGTCCAATGCCTCGTAATTTCGAAAATGCTCCAGCTTTAAATTATTGATTTGCATAGGCTACGGTGTAGTGGTCGCCTTCAAAGCAAACATCGTCACCGGGACGGATCTTCTTGCCGCGCATGGTGCACACTTCGCCGTTCACCAGCACATCGCCGTTCTGGATGACTTCCTTTGCCATGCCGCCGCTTTCCACCAGATTTTCAAATTTCAAAAGATCCTGCAGCTTGATAAATTCCGTAGTGATAACAACCGTTTTCATTCAGCCCCTCCTTACTGTGCCTTCAAACGGACAAGCAGCACCATGTAGAGGAAGTTTTCTTCCCCTTCGGTGGGCACGATGATGGCGGGGGAAATGCCGGTATTGAGTTCAATGCGCACCTCATCGGCAGGAGCGAAACGCAGCGCGTCCATGAGATAGCGGTTATTAAAGCCGATCTCCAGCTCGTTGCCGTCACCTGCGATGGGGCAGACGTCCTTGGCCTCGCCGTTGCCGGTCTTGGCGGAGAGATACACACGGTCCGCGCCGAATACGCAGCGCACAGGGCTCTTGAGCTTATCGCTGATGACCACGCTCACACGGTCGATAGAGCGGATGAGATCCCGGGTATCGGCGGTGAGAACGATGGGGTTCTTGCGGGGGATGGCATTCTTATAATCCAAAAATTCACCTTCCAGACGGCGGCAGACCAGTTCCGTCGCGCCGATCTCGAAGAGAAGGTGACGGTTTCCAAGGGTGATGGTCACGGCATCATCGGTATCGCCGCAGATCTTTTCCACTTCGTTGACAGCGCTGCCGGGCGCTACGAAGGAGAAAGCGCCGCCATCTACCTTTTCCAGCTTTTCCTTGCGCATGGCAAGGCGGAAACCGTCCACTGCCACCATGGTCAGCTTGTCGCTGATCTCAAAGAGGGCGCCGGTGTGCACGGGGCGGCTTTCGTTGGTGCTGACGGCGAAGGAGGTCTGCTGGATCATTTCCTTCAGGGTCTTCTGGCCGATGGTGGCGGAGAACTGATCTTCCACTTCGGGAAGTTCGGGATAGTCCGCGGCGGAAAGGCCCAGAATGTCAAAGGCGCAGTCAGCGCAGGCAAGGTGCACCATGAACTTCGCGTCGCTTTCAAAGGTGACCACATCATCGGGCATCTTGCGCACGATGTCGCCAAAGAGGCGGGCGTTGAGCACCATTTCACCGTTTTCGGTGACATCCGCTTCCACATGGGTGCGGATACCGGTCTGCATATTGTAGCCGGAGATCACAAGGCCGCTGTCGGAGCACTGCAGCAGCAGACCTTCCAGCGCGGGGATGGAGCTCTTGGTGGCAACGGTGCGGGAGGCGGTATTGATGGCGCTCATCAGAAGAACCTTTTCACAGGAAAATTTCATGGCGGTATCATCCTTTCTTTTTGGATAGATAAGAGGAATAATTTTTCTTTAAGAAGAATATAATAACTTTTTTAGCCGTAACAGCAGTAGGGTAAACTTTTGGTGGAAAAGGGCGAAAAAGCAAGGCGCTGCAAGGGTTTTGCCTTGGGAAAAGAAGGTGGAAGAAAATGAGAGGTTTCCACAGCTTTCTTTCTGTTGCCGCTTTATCCACAGTAAAGTTTTCCTTTTCCACAGGAAAAGTGGAAAAGTCTTATTTTTTGGAATTGATGTTGGTGGTGATCTCTTTGATCATGGAAGCGAACTCACTGTCGGATTTGATTTTGCTTTCCACCTTGTCAAGAGAGTGCATGACGGTGGTATGGTCTCTGTCACCGAAGTATTTGCCGATGGTGGTAGTGGGGAGATTGGTCATGCGGCGGATGAGATACATGGCGATCTGACGGGCATTGGCAACATCTGCCGTGCGGCTGGTGCCGCGGATAACGCTGTCTTCCACCTTGAAGTAAGCACAGATCTGCTCGATGATATCGTCCGGCTGGGGAACGTACTCATTGTCCTTTTTCAGCATGTCGCGGATAGCGCGGTCGATGGATTCCTGATCCATGTCCACGCCCTGCAGCTCCTGATAGGCGGCAGCCTTGTTAAGGGTGCCTTCGATCTGGCGGACATTGGCGGTGACATTTTCCGCGATGTACTGGTAGATCTCCTCGCTGAGGCGGATGCCCTTGGCCGCGGCCTTGTTCTTTACGATGGCAAGGCGGGTCTCAAAATCGGGAGCCGTGACGTCTACCATCAAGCCCCATTCAAAGCGGGTGCGCAGGCGATCCTCCAGCTTGGCCATTTCCTTGGGGGGACGGTCAGAGGTGAGGACGATCTGCTTTTGGGATTCGTAGAGGTTATTGAAGGTGTGGAAGAACTCTTCCTGCGTGGTATCCTTGCCGGCGATGAACTGAATATCGTCCATCAGCAGCAGGTCTGCCTGACGGTACTTATCCCGGAATTCCTGATTCTTACCTTCGCGGATGGACTGTATGAGCTCGTTGGTAAACTCATCGCCCTTGATATAGACCACCTTCAAAGAAGGATTGTTTTTGCGGAACTCGTGGGCGATAGCGTAGATCAGATGGGTCTTGCCCAGACCGGAATCACCGTAAATGAAAAGGGGGTTATAGCGCTCGGCAGGGGCTTCGGCCACGCTCTGCGCCGCGGCGTAGGCGATCTTGTTGGAAGAGCCTACCACGAAGTTTTCAAAGGTGAATTTGCCGCTTTCCAGAAGGGAGGTGCCCCGCTTGCTTTCGGGGGAAGCGCCGTAGGACGCCATATCCTTATCATCGAGAATTTTCACTTCGAAGTCGGAAGAGAAAATATCCTTCAGCGCGGCTTTGAGGTTTTTCATAAAAAGGGACTCGATATAGCCCTTTTTGAAGGTGTTTCTGCAGTGGAGAACGAAGGTGTTATCCTTGATCTCAATGACATCGATCTCGTCAAACCAGGTGTTGATGGTGGTTTCGCTGAGATCCTTCTTCAGATGTTCCAGAACCAGTTTCCAGACGTCGGCGATGGAAAACAAAAGGATCCGCCCCTTTCTTTATCTTAGTGCAAAGCCTTTTCAATCAAAAAAAGGCCCTATTATCCCATAAAAATTATACCAAAAATTCTGTGGAAAAACAAGACTTATATATTAGAATATGTATAGAGATTTTCCACAGAATTCGCAGTAAAAAATTTCAGGCTACCCCACATTTTGAGATGACCTTTTGAGCGAAAGCACAAGATTTAGTGCCTGCAAAAAATATAAGGAAAATGTACGGAAAATACGATAAAATCAAGGTTTTTTTCAAGTTTTTGTTGACATGGAAAAATAATTTATGTATAATATCATTCGCGTCATGTGACGCTTTACTTGTCAACTGCGGCCACGGCAAATGCCGTCCGCCGTCGAGTAAGTGTGAGAGCACGATCTCTCACCGGTATTTTTTATTTGGAGGTGTAATGCAATGTTCCGTACCTATCAGCCCAAGAAGCGCCAGCGTTCTAAGGTGCACGGCTTCCGCAAGAGAATGGCTACTGCAAACGGCCGCAAGGTTCTCGCTCGTCGCCGCGCCAAAGGTCGCGCCCGCCTGACCCTTTGAGGTCGGAAACTGCATCGCAGATAGATTGTTTTAGGGACGGCAGATGGAAATCCATCTCTCGTCCCTTAAGCTGTATCTCGCGGAATTTTTGTGCAAGGATCTGATGCATTGTGAAAGAATCGGTCACCATCAAGAATAACCATGAGTTCCGCCGCATGTATGCCAAGGGCAAAAACGCGGTGACTCCGGGTGTGGTGGTCTATTGCCGCCGCAACCGTCTTGATCACAACCGGCTGGGCGTAACCGTCAGCACCAAGGTGGGTAAAGCCGTGGTGCGCAATCTGGTGCGCCGCCGTTTGCGGGAGATCTTCCGTCTCAATCAGGATAAGCTGCTGCAGGGGTATGACATGATCGTCATCGCCCGTGTGCGCACGCCGTCTGTTCCCTACCGCAAGCTCAACGGGATGTTCCTTCGGGCCTGCGGCCAGCTGGGTCTTATCAAAGAGGAAACGGTATGAAAAAAGTGCTGACGGCTCTCGTGCGGTTTTACCGCCGGTATATTTCTCCCATGCGCCAGCCCTGCTGCCGTTTTGTGCCCACCTGCTCCCAGTACGCGCTGGAAGCGCTGGAAAAGTACGGCGCCGTCAAAGGGTCCTACCTTGCCATCCGCCGCATTCTGCGGTGCCATCCGTTCCATAAGGGCGGATTTTACGATCCCGTCCCCTGAGGCGGGAAAAGCCACAATTTTATAAGGAGAAACTGTAATGGCAAAAATCGGATACTTTCTTTGTATTCCGTTTGCGTTCCTTCTGCGCTGGTTCTATACTCTGACCGGTTCTTACGGTGTTGCCATCATCCTCTTCACCCTGGTGGTCAAGCTCATCATGCTGCCCTTCCAGATGAAGAGCAAGAAGAGCATGATCCGCATGAACAGCATGCAGGCCAAGATCAAGGAGATCCAGACCAAGTACGCAAACAACAAGCAGCTCCAGAACGAGGAGATCGCCCGCCTTTACGAAGAACAGGGCGTGAACCCCATGAGCGGCTGCCTTTGGAGCTTTTTGCCCCTTCCCATTCTCATTGCGCTTTATTCCATTCTGCGTAAGCCCATCACCCACTTCATGATGCTGGGCGAAGAGATGGTGACCGTTGCCAAGGAAGCGCTGAGCGCCGCAGGCATCACGCTGAACCTCACCGGCACCGCTTCCGCTTACGAGCAGATGTTCGTGGCACAGAGCGTAGCTGAGAATATTCCCGATTTCGCAGCAGCCAATGCAGGCTGGATCAACATCAACTACTCCTTCCTGGGTCTCGACATGGGCGCAGTGCCCTGGAATGCCCGTGCGGAAGTGCTCACCGGCAGCTGGGCTGCCATCGGCCTTTTCCTGATCCCCGTGGTCTCCGCAGTGCTGAGCTATCTGCAGATGAAGGTCTCCACCATGGGTCAGAGCAAGGATACCGCTTCCGCGGCTACCAACAAGGGCATGAACATCATGATGCCCGCCATGAGCTTGTGGATCGGCTTCTCCATGCCCGCAGCTCTCGGTGTATACTGGGTAGCACAGAGCGTGTTCTCCATCATCCAGGAATACTTCATGGGTAAGTTCTACACCAAGAAGCTGGAAGAGGAAGAAGCTGTCCGTCAGGAACGCCTGAGCGAAGAGCGTGCCCGCCGTCAGGCAGAAGGCCGCCGCAAGCAGGCTGAAGATGTTCTGCGTGACAAGGAAGACAAGAAGGCTGCCAAGGAACGCTTTGCAGAAAAGCGCGAAGAAAAGCAGGCTTCCAAGAAGGAGAATGTCACCACCGAAGCAGGCCGCGTGGACAACCGTCCCTACGCAAGAGGCCGCGCTTTCAGCGAAGACCATTATAACGACTAAGGAGAGTCACAGCGTGAGAAAATATATTGATGTAACGGGCAAGACGGAAGACGAAGCCGTCGCCAATGCCCTTGCACAGCTGGGCCTTGACCGCGATGATGTCTCCGTAGAGATCCTCGAGCGCGCAAAGTCCGGTTTCCTGGGCTTCGGCTCCAGCCCCGCCAAGGTTCGCGTGAGCTACGGTGAGGATGAAGTGGAAGCTGTTGTGGAAGAACCCAAGAAGGTAGTTAAGAAGGAAGTCAAGAAGGCTGCCGCTCCCAAAAAGGAAGCCGCACCCGTCAAGACCGAAGAAGTGAAGAAAGAAGAAACTCCCGCTGCCGCAGCCGCTCCCATGGGCGACGAGGCGGACGATGAAAAGTCCAAGGAGATCCGCGCTTTCCTCACCGGCCTTCTTGCTCATCTGGGCAGCAACGCCGCCATCAAGATCTATGAACCCGAAAAGGGCCACTATAAGATCTATCTCGAAGGCGAAAAGCTGGGCCAGCTCATCGGCCATCGCGGTGAAACTCTGGATGCTATCCAGCAGCTCACCAATTATTCCGTAAACCGCGGCAGCGACAAGCGCGTCCGTATCCATATCGACGCCGAGAACTACCGCGAAAAGCGCGAAAAGAGCCTTGAGAGCCTCGCTGTAAAGGTGGCAGGCAAGGTCATCCGTTATCGCCGCAATGTCACTCTGGAACCCATGAACGCTTACGAGCGCCATGTGATCCACACCGCACTGCAGGATTATAAGGGTGTCACCACCTACTCCACCGGCACCGAGCCCAACCGCCGCGTCATCGTAGCTTACGAGCGCAGCGCACGATAAGAAAAAGAAAACCTCTGTCTTTCGACAGAGGTTTTTTCTTTTCAGTGGCAGCAATAGCTGCCGTCTTTAAGCTGGAAATAGGCTTTGGGATGGTCGCACACGGGGCACCGGGCGGGGGCGGAATCCCCCTCGTGGACATGGCCGCAGTTGCGGCAGATCCAAAGGCGCTTGCCGTCACGGGAAAAGACGGTGCCCTCCTCCACGTTTTTCAAAAGGGCGCGGAACCGCTCTTCGTGCTGCTTTTCGATGGCAGCGACCATGTTGAAAAGGGCGGCGATGCGGTCGAATCCCTCTTCCTTGGCAACGGCGGCGAAGGCGGGATACATCTCGGTGTGTTCGTATGCCTCCCCCGCGGCGGCGTCGGTGAGGTTTTCATCGGTTTCGGGAATGGTGCCGCCGTGGAGCAGCTCGAACCAGATCTTTGCGTGGGCCCGCTCGTTTTCCGCGGTTTCTTCAAAGAGGGCCGCGATCTGCATGTAGCCGTTTTCCCGGGCCTTGTTGGCGTAATAGGTATATTTGTTGCGTGCCTGAGATTCGCCGGCAAAGGCGGCGATGAGGTTGGTTTCCGTGCGGGAGCCTTTGAGTTCCATGTTTTTCCTCCTTAGTGGGTGATAGAGGGAGTATTTCCCAAAGGAGGAGAAAATATACGCAAACGGCATGAAAAAAAGACGCCTCAAATGAGACGTCTTTTCGTTTGGTTCATTAGCCAAGCTTGTTGAGCTTCAGGGTCATAGCGCTCTTCTTGTGAGCTGCGTTATTCTTGTGAAGAATACCCTTGGCAGCTGCCTTGTCAACAGCATTTACTGCAACTTTGTAAGCGCCATCGGCCTCGGTGCGATTGCCTTCTTCGGCAGCAGCCTCGAACTTCTTGATGGCGGTCTTCAGTGCGGACTTATCAGCCTTGTTGCGGGCATTGCGGACTTCTGCCACCAGAACACGCTTCTTAGCAGACTTAATATTCGGCAAACCAAACACCTCCTTGGCGGTAAATTTTATTGCATGTGGTTATTAAACCACCACGCAGAATGGTATTTTAGCAAAGAATGCCTGAAAAATCAAGGGTTTTTCGAAAAAAAGTTGAAAAATTTGAATATTTCTACTCGTGGGGTGAAAAATGAAAAGGAAGCACAACATTTAGTGGGGTGGAAGAAAAAATGATGCAGCGGCGAACGGATCTGGCCATGGAAAATCACGAGCTGTGGAAAATTTCTCACAAATCGGAGAGCCTTGCGGGGCTGCGGGAAAGGCAGCGGGAGCTGGCGGGTTACCCCTGCCATGAGGTGGCGGTGACCTCGGCGCAGGCAGCGCGCTCGCTGGGCCGCGAGATGGGCACTTATGCCACGCTGGACCTCACGGACTACTGGTCGCGGCGGCAAGGGAGCTTTCCCCGGGCGGTAAAAGCCGTGGGCAGTGTGCTGAAGGAGCTTTTGGGGGATACGGAGGGAACGGTGCTGGTGGCGGGCCTTGGTAACCGCGCCATGACGCCGGACGCCGTGGGGCCGCTGACAGTGGAAAATCTTCTTATCACACGGCATCTGGAAAAGCGGTTTTGCCTGCGCAGTGTAGCCGCCGTTGCCCCGGGAGTTTTGGGCAGCACGGGTATGGAGTCGGCGGAGCTCATCGCCGCCGCGGCCCAGCGGGTGCAGCCCGATGCCGTTCTTTTGGTGGATGCGCTGGCTGCCCGCCGCTTAGGTCGGCTCTGCACCAGCGTGCAGCTTAGCGACACGGGACTCTCTCCCGGTTCGGGGGTGGGCAACCGCAGGGCAGAGATCAGCCGCAAGAGTCTTGGTGTGCCCGTTTTTTCCATCGGTGTTCCCACGGTGGTGGACGCCGCCACGCTGACGGCGGATGTATTGGAAGAGGCGGGGATGGCGCAGGTGGACCCCGAAGCCCTCCGGGGGTATGACGAGAATGTTTTCGTCACCGCGCGCAATATTGACGCGCAGGTAAAAGAGCTCGCCCGTGTCATTGGCTACGGCATCAATTTTGCCCTGCAAAATTTGAATGTAGAGGAAATAACGGCGCTGCTCCAATGACGGAGGGTGTATTTTACAAACGCGGGAAAAACGGCAAAAAAGGAAGCGGCAGCACCGCTTCCTTTTGTTATTTTTCTTCGTCATCGTATTCTTTTTTAGCAAGAAAACCGATGATCTCGCTGCCCACATAGCCGATGGCCAGCACAGGGCCGCCCTGGGGCCAGTTCAAAAGAAGGGTAAAAAGTGCGGATCCCACATAGCCGAGGATCAGAGAGATCACGATAATGCGGATCTTAAAAAGCGTGCTGATTTTTGGATTCATAGATCTCTCCTTTCGTTATTCCAGCTCCGAGCCGCCCCATTCCACAAGGGTGAAGCCCACGCGCTCGGGGGCGGTCAGCTCCTGCGGGGCGATCTCCACAGGCGCGTCCAGGCCCTTCCACACCATAAAGACGCGGATGGTGGTATCGGGTGCGGGGTCTACGGTGAGAACGGCGCCTTCGGTGTAGCGCTCGCTCTGGAAGGCGATGAGATTATAGGGATTTTCCTCCATAAGGGGCAGCCAGTAAACGATGAATTCGTTGGCTTCGCGGCGGGTGAGACCGAGATCGGCG
>JAFQLA010000133.1 GCA_017396725.1 Oscillospiraceae bacterium | reverse complement strand
TACTTGGTGTCTGTCAAGGACGAATGGGATGCCTGCGGGGGAAAAGATCCGGGCAAAACCGGATAAATCCCTATGGAGCGCCGCCTTGGCGGGTGCCTTTTGCATGCGTTTGGCGTTTTTTACTTTTCTCCCTCGCAGGCCTTGGCCGCCAGCGCGCCGCAGTACTTATCGGCAAAGTGGGCGTACATATTGGCGTAATCCTCGTGGTCGGGCTTTTTGATGGTGCTGAGGTAGTTGTGGGACTGCAGATGGGAGTCCGCGCCTTCCAGCACCGCCACGGCGATGTTGGAGCAGTGGTCAGCCACACGCTCAAAGTTGTGGATGCAGTCGTTGAAGATGAAGCCCAGCTCCAGCGTGCAGCAGCCTGCCTGCACGCGCTGGATGTGGCGCATCTTGAGTTCCTTACGCAGCGCGTCCACCACTTCTTCCAGCGGCTCTACCATCTTGGCGGTCTCGATGTCGCTCTCCTTCATGGCCTTTTCGGTGAGGGCGAGGATCTCAAGGATCGCGTCCTTGCAGACGGCCAGCTCTTCTTCGGCCTGAGGGGAGAAGCTGATGCGCTTATCGTAAAGCTCCTTGGCAAGGTCGGCGATATTCACCGCATGGTCGGAGATTCGCTCAACGTTGCTGAGGCTGTTGAGATAGCGGGCAGCGGTCTGGGTCTCCTTTTCGGAGAGCTCGTTGGCGTTGAGCTGCACCAGATACACGCCCAGCACATCCTCAAAGCGGTCCACGTGGCTCTCACGGGACATGATCTTATCGTACTTTTCGGGGTTGAAGGTGTGGAGCAGCTCCACGCTCTTGCGCAGGTTCTTGAAAGCGGCGGCGGTCATCTGCTCGATGGTCACGCGGCTCTGCTCCAGCGCCAGCGCGGGATACTGCAGGAAGCGGGGATCCAGCAGGTTATCTTCGTAGACATCGTCTTCTTCGCCGGGCTTATCCTTGACGGTGTTGACGATGAGCTTTTCAAAGAGGGGCACCAGCGGGTAGAGGATCATGGTGGCGGCGGCGTTGAACACGGTATTCACCACGGCGATACCCATGCTGGTAGCGGGCATGGACATAAAGTCAAAGCCCACGGTGGCATCGAGAATATAGAAGGGGATCATCAGTAAAATGGCGCCGGCGATATTGAAATAGGGATAGATCAAAGCGGCGCGCTTACCGTTGACATTGGCGCCGATGGCGGAGAGCAGGATGGGGGCGCAGGCGCCGATGCACATGCCCACCACCATGGGAACGGCCACATCATAGCTGATAACGCCGGTGACGGAGAGGGCCTGCAGAATACCGATGGAAGCCGAGCAGCTCTGGATGATAGCCGTTACCACAAGGCCCACCAGAAGGGCGATGGCGGGGTGGGAAACGGCGGCGATGAAGTTGATGAAGGCGGGGTCTTCCTTCAGAGGAGACATGGCGCTGCTCATGGACTGCATGCCGTTCATCAGCACGGAGAAGGCCAGCAGGATCATGCCGATATTCTTCAGCGTGGACTTCTTGCAGAAGAAATAGAGGATGATGCCCACAAAGCCCACAAAGGCGAAGATGGTGGAAGAGGAGATGGTGCCCTTGCCCTGAATACCTGCCAGTACCAGCAG
Organism: Oscillospiraceae bacterium; assembly: GCA_017396725.1. The sequence goes on along the minus strand of JAFQLA010000133.1, from coordinate 539 downwards.
CCAGCCCGTCACGGTGGTGCCGATGTTGGCGCCCATGATGATGCCGATGGCGTTGGCGAGCTTCATGATGCCGGTATTGACGAAGCCCACCACCATCACCGTGGTGGCGGAGGAGGACTGGATGGCGGTGGTCACCAGCGTGCCCAGCAGCACGCCCTTGAAGGTGTTGGAGGTCAGCTTGCCGAGGATGATCTCCAGCTTGCTGCCTGCCACGCGCTTAAGCCCTTCGCTCAGCAGGGTCATACCGAAGAGGAAGAAGGCGAGGCCGCCCAAAAGAGTGATCACATTTGCAATAGACATAGTCAGAATCAAACCTTTCCGAAGTACTCTGTCGCCGCGCTTTTGGCATGGCGGTTTCATAAAGGGCCAAATTTCTCACTATAGCAATCATATCACAAATTTTGCAAAAATGCTCCCCCTTTTTTCATCTTTTTTCCGCAATATTTTTTATGCCGCCCATAGATTTGCCCCTGCCCCCGCCTGCTTTTTTCGACATATTTCGCGGAAATTTGCGCCGGCGGGCCCTCTATGCTATAATG
>JAFQLA010000132.1 GCA_017396725.1 Oscillospiraceae bacterium | reverse complement strand
TTCTCAAGCAGTTTGAAGCCATGCAGCAGATGGTAAAGCAGATGTCCGGCAAGAACATGAAGAAGCTGCAGAAAAAGATGGGCCGTATGGGCGGCATGGGCGGCTTCGGCGGAATGGGTGGCTTCCCGTTTTAAGGTTTACACTGTGCATTGCACTTTGTAATATATTCAAGTATTTAACATGGAGGTGAAATATAGAATGGTTAAAATCAGACTTCGCAGAATGGGCGCCAAGAAGGCACCTTACTACCGCATTGTTGTTGCTGACTCCCGCAGCCCCCGTGATGGCCGCTTCATCGAAGAGATCGGTACTTACGATCCTTCTGCCGAGAGCAACAAGATCGCCGTCGACATGGATCGCGCAAAGTACTGGATCGCCAACGGCGCTCAGCCTACCGATACCGTCCGCGGCCTGCTTAAGAAGGTCGAGGCCTAATAAGGAGTTTCTACCGTCATGAAAAATCTTTTGACCTACATTGTGCAGAGTCTTGTTGATAACCCCGATCAAGTCTCTGTGACCGAGCGCAAGGCCGACGGCGAGATCGTTTTTGAGGTTCGTGTTGCTGACGGCGATATGGGCAAGGTCATTGGCCGGCAGGGCAGGATCGTCAAGCAGATCCGTATACTTATGCGGGCCGTTGCTCAGAGAAAGGGCAAAAAGGTGTCCGTGGAGATCATGGACTGAGAGTAAAAAGCTGAGGATAAAACCTCAGTTTTTTGCTTTTTTGCCCCCTTTTCCCTCTGAACACAGATGCTTGACAGTTCCTCCTTTGTATGGTAGTCTCATGTTCACTGCCCCGCTGCCGAGTGGGGTGATACGCTTGCCTTGCATCGTTAGGCCTTTGAAGATGCAGGGACAGGCGATTTTTTTGTTTTTGGAGGTTTTATCATGGCGTGGTTCTATCTTATCCTTGCGGGACTGACCGAGGTTTTCTGGGCAACTTTTCTGAAGCTTTCCGAGGGCTTCACCAGACCCCTTTATTCTCTTGTGACCGTGGTGGGGATGATCGCAAGCTTTCTCCTTCTTTCTCAGGCCACAAAAACCCTTCCCCTCGGCACCGCCTACGGCATCTGGACGGGGATAGGCGCTCTTGGTGCGGTGGTGGTCGGTATTGTGCTTTTCCGGGAACCTGTGAGCTTCGGGCGTATCTTTTTCGCTGCGGTGCTTCTTGTGGGCATCATCGGACTGAAGATCAGCTCTCCCGCATGACGAAACAGACTGAAAACTGCTTGCTTTTGGGTATATTTATGTTATAATAAATTGTTTTGTTAGGAAAAATATCCCGGAGGTGTCCAATGGAGAAAAAGCAGTATATCGAAGCCGGGCGCATCGTCAACACCCACGGTATAGCCGGTGAAGTTAAAATACAGGTCTGGCTGGACTCTCCCGCCTTTATGAAGCGCTGCCGGCGTATTTTTGTGGATTCAAAGCCCCTTCCCTTCGTCTCCGCAAGGGAGCATAAAGGCTTTCTTCTGGCAAAGCTTGAAGGGGTGGAGGATGTGAACGCCGCCATGTGTCTCAAGGGCAAGACCGTCTATATCGACCGTGCCGACGCAAGACTGCCCAGGGGGCACTATTTCCTTCAGGATATTATCGGCGCGCGCGTCGTGGATGAAAATGACAGTGAAATCGGCATCCTTGAGGATATAATGGAAACTCCCGCCTCCCGTATCTATGTGGTGAAAGGGGAGAGGGAACATCTTATCCCCGCCGTGCCGGAGTTTATCCTCTCCTGTGACGCGGAAGCCGGCCTTATAAAAGTTCATCTTATCGAGGGAATGTAAATGCGCATAGACATAATGACCCTTTTTCCCGACACGGTAAATGCCGTTCTCCATGAGAGTAT
>JAFQLA010000131.1 GCA_017396725.1 Oscillospiraceae bacterium | reverse complement strand
TTTGCCGTTATTTGCCGGAGGTAAAGATGGGGCTGGCCCAGGCGGCATTGCCGTTATCCTCGATGACCTTCACCCAATAAGCGTGCTCCTCACCGTCGGGAACCACAGGCAGTTCCACTTCCACAGAGCAGTTTTCATCCTGTGCCGCGGGAGCGGGATGATCGATCTCCAGCGAGCAATGGGTGCTGAAGGGCACCGTGATGCTGCCCTTTTCCTCCAGCTCGCTCAGACGCAGAGTATAGCTGCCCTGGGTGCAGTGGATGCGGATCACGGGATCCTCACCGCCAAGGGTCAGAATCACGCCGTCATAGTCGCCGGTGGTGGTAGAGCGCCACGCCACCGTGCCGGAGGTCTTCATCTGAATACCCTGATCGTCACGGTCGATGGCATAATTCTCCGCGGTGCGGATGCGGCCCTCTTCCACGGTAAGGAAGCCGTCCCAATTGGTGCTCTTGTGTTTACCGCCAACCACAACACCTCTCCAGCGGATGCGCACGCGGTTTTTATCCACGCCGCGGGGGCGAAGATTGGCCACTTCCTTATCCCAGTCATACACGATGACCTGATCGATGGGATAACGGCCCACAGCCTTGGCGCGGAAGGTGGTGGGTGCGGTAAGCGCGCACTCGTCACCCATAAAGGCGCCGCTGTCAAGAGCGGTGGAAAGACGGATGCGGTCGATGGTGGAGGCATAGCAATGGCGGGCGCGCAGCGCCTTCCAGAAAGCTTCCTTGGTGTGTTCCTCCGCCCAGAGACCACAGTAGCCGGCGGAAACATCAAACCCGCCGGAGGGTGTGGTGCCGCGGATGGGGAAGAAAAGGCCCATGTGGCAGGTATGGTCATCGCTTGAGGCCACAAAGCCCACCTTCAGGCGGCGGCGCATAGCGGAAAGAGCAAACCAGTCGAAAACGCCATGGTGGGAATGGACTTCCACCGCAGGACAGAACTCTTCGCTGAGATAATCCAGATTGCCGCAGCGGCCGCCCACATGGGGAATGGCCAGCACATCGTCACGGCCGCGGAGACGCTCCCACAGCTTGGGCAGAGGATTGCAGATATTATCCACATTGGCGTTAGGATAGCTGATCCAGTTGCTGCTGGGATAGAAAGTGTCGCTATCGCCCCGGAAGAAAACGTTGTAGTCGCCGCCGGCAGGCGTGCTGCCGGACCATTCATAGCCAAGGAAGGGCACAAAACGGCCCTCTTCCAGATACTCCTTGGTCTTTTCTCTGACATTGTTGAAAGATTCGTTGGTTATCTCAAAGTCGTTGCCCTGCCAGCCGGAGAAGTCCAGCGCGCCTACATTGCGGCCGTAGGAATAATAATCATCCATGGTGCCGGTGCCCAGCGTGTTGGAGTTCTGGCCATGCATATCGCCCCAGTAAAGGCGGCGCTCAGGCGCAGTTTCTGCTACGGAAGGCGTGGAAACAACGTGCCAAAGTTCTTCTTCGCAGGAAACCTCCACACGGAATTCACCTTCCGCTGCAGCCATGCAGTTTTCCAACCGCAGTACGCCGCCTTCTGCCTGCGCAAAATCAGCCGCTGCAGGAATCGTCACACCTTCTGCCGCTGCACCGACAGCGCGCAGCGCAATCTTACCTTTAAAATGGGGGCAGGGGTTGCCCATATCATCCAGGCAGCAAATTGTCAGCGCAAAAGGTTTGCCCACTTCCACTGTGCCGGGGAGCATGGCATGGAGCTTATGGGGCATACCGGGCAGCACAGGAACATGCAGGTCTTCACCCACCTGACGGAACACATCCGAGCCCGTGGGATCCACATAGAAGCGGAACACATGGCCCGGTTCGGCAAAGGCCTGGGCACGGATGCCGGGAGCACCGTACCTGGTCTCGCCCAAGGTAAGGGTCACGGTGTCACCGGGCTTGAGAGAACCGCGGACCACGCGGATAAGAAGGCTATTGGTATAGGGGCGCAGGAAGCGGTCGTAAGTCACGGAAAGCTCCGCGCCGGAGGAAGTGGTGAGGGTGGAGTAGCCGGACTTGGTCTTATCGGTAAACTGAGGCATTTCCCAGTCGCTGACCATGCGCCAGGCAAGACGGATTGCACCGGAGTCCTCGATGCCGTAGCTGCCGGTAACATAAGTGAAGGTCCAGGTACCGTGCTGACCGGCAAGGGCATCGTGCCGGTCCACACTGCATTCGCCCAGATGGGCTTTATCTAACCACATAGTAATCTCCTTTACTGCACAAATTCAAATTTCAGAATTTCAAGGCAGGCCTCATAAAGTGCCTCAACTGCGTTGGAGAGAATGATTTCCCCTTCCTCTGCCGTGGCCCCTTCCGGATTGCCCACAGCGCCGCTGAGGGACACATCCTGCGCCATCCAGCCAAAGGATACACGACCCGAATAGTCGATATATTTATATTCCTTGAAGTCCATGGAATAGTCCTTTTCCATACGGGAAGTATCCACGTCATGCGGTGCGATGCGAAGGAGCACGGCAGTCTCCTTGCGGCCGGCATGGATGCCCAGTTTCTTTTCCTGCGGCACGAGAATGCCGCCCATGTCCACTCCGAGGCGGCCCAGAGGATGCACGGAAAAGACCTGCATCCCTGTTTCGATGCGCAGCTCACGGCACACCACGTCCAGCACCTCGCTGTTGCCGCCGTGGGCATTAATGAAGACAAATTTCTTCACCCCCGCGCGGGCAGCACTGCGGCCGATATCCATGAGAACACGCATATAAGTCTCGGCAGAATAGGTAATGGTGCCGGGGAACATCATATGTTCGTTGCTTTTGCCGTAAGGCATCAGCGGCAGGAACAGCGCCGGATAGCCTTCCTTTTCCATCTTTTCGCAAAGGCGGCGGGAAATATCCCGGGAAATGAAGCTGTCGGTAGCCAGGGGAAGATGGCGGTGCTGCTCCACAGAGCCCACCGGCTGGAACACCACGCTCTCAGGTGCGATCTCGCGCAATTCGTTGGAGGTATAGTCCCACCACTGCATGGATTTTTTCATGACCGTCTCCTCCTTACTTTACAAACTCAAAGCGGCGGATCTCTTCGCAGGCCTCCGCCATCATTTTCGTGACCTCTTCCAACATGCGGGGCACTTCTTCGGCGTTGGCGCCGGCGGTGTCACCGATGGTGCCGGTGCGCGTCACATCGTGAGTCATCCAGCCAAAGGAAACCTTGCCGGAGTAGTCGATATACTGAAAACCGTCAAAATCCACGGAATAGTCGCAGTTCATCAGATCTTTTCGCACGGTATCGGGCCGCAGGTGGAGAATAAAGGAGGTCTCTACTCTTCCTGCGTGGATGCCCACTTTGCTCTCCTTCTCCGTCAGCACGCCGGTAAGATCGGGATTCATGCGGATCAGGGGATTGAGAGCAAAGACCTGCATCCCCGTTTCAATGCGCAGCTCGCGGCAGATGATATCCAGCACCTCGCTGTTGCCGCCGTGGGCATTGATGAAAACAAACTTCTTCACCCCTGCGCGGGCAACGCTGCGGCCGACATCCATGAGAACACTCATGAAAGTCTCCACAGAATAGGTAACGGTACCGGGATAATCCAGATGCTCGTTGCTCTTGCCGTAAGCCATGAAGGGCAGGAACAAGCCGGGAAAATCTTTTTCCTTCAGCTTTTCATGCAGCGCCTCGGCAAAGCCCTGACAGATAAAGCTGTCGGTTCCCACCGGGAGATGCGGGCCGTGCTGCTCTACAGACGCGATGGGCTGAAATACCACGCACTCAGGGGCGATCTCGCCCAGTTCCTTAGATGTGTAATCCCACCAGTACATAGATTTCATGCTGTTCCTCCTTTACTTACTGCCCCGAAAAACCAAAGACCACGCCCACCACCGCGGAGAAGAGAATAAACACCACGGGATGGCAGCTTTTCACCTTGGGGATCAGATTGGTAGCCACCAGCAGCACCGCCGCGAGGATGATGGCTTTGAAGTTGAAAAGATCCGCTATGGCCCCGGTGGCGGCGAAAAGCTCCGTGCGCAGAAGGGCGACTGCCACCACGCTGATGCCCGCCGCGGCCACAAGGCCCGTGGAAGCGGGACGCAGACCGTAAAATGCATTCTTTACATATTTATTTTCCTTAAAGGCCTTCAAAAAGCCCGCAATAATAAGGATCACGATGATGGACGGCGTCACAAGACCCAGCGTCGCCACCACCGCGCCGGGGATCCCCGCGGTGGAAAAACCCACATAGGTGGCCATATTCACGCCAATGGCGCCGGGTGTGGATTCGGAGACCGCCAGCATATTGGCCAAATCCGCGTGAGAGAACCAGCCGGTCTTGTCGGCAAGATCATAGAGGAAGGGCAGGGTAGCCATACCGCCGCCCACGGCGAAAAGGCCCGTTTTGAAAAATTCCCAGAACAGCTGCAGAAAGATCATTTTGCCACCTCCCTGCACTTAATTACAATGCCTGCCACGGCAGCCAGCACCACATATACCACAGGAGAGAGGGACGTGAAGATCGACGCGGCGAAAACCGCCAGGAAGATCAGAAGGCTCCACACATCCACCACCGCTTTTTTCAAAAGCTTGCGCACCGCGTTGAAAATCAGCACACACACGCACACACGGATAGCGGCAAAGGCGTCCTGCACCCAGACAAGGTGAGAAAACTCCGTAAGGATGCCCGCAATGGCAGAGATGATCACAAGGGAGGGGAATACCACACCGAGGGTAGCGAGGATCCCGCCAAGGATACCTTTGTATTTCACACCGATAAAAGTGGCGGTATTCACCGCGATGATACCGGGAGTACACTGACCGATGGCGTAATAATCCATCAGCTCCTCTTCTGTGGCCCAGCCCTTGCTGTCCACCACTTCCCGCTGCAGAATGGGCAGCATGGCATACCCTCCGCCAAAGGTCATGGCGCCCACTTTGGCAAAGGTGACGAAAAGCGACCAAAGTTCTTTCACCGCAGCTCCTCCTTATAAATATATACAGTTTCTCCATTGAATATTGTTATGGAAATATTCTAAAGGCTATGAAAAAGAAATGCTATGGGAGCATCTCACAAAAAGAACCGCCATTTTTTGTGGATTACCGACGAAGAGTCTCTAAATTTCCTCCAAAAAATCCCTATTTTTTTCTCCCCTTTTGTGATATCCTTAGTATGGACAGATTTGAAGAGGAGGGGAAGGTCATGGGAGCAGATGTGAAAACCGCGCTGGAGCAGAAGATCCGCGCCGCCGCCAAAGCGGGCCGTCTGAGCCATGCCATCATCTTCAGCGGATTCGGCGACAGGGTGGAAGCCGCCCGCTACGCCGCTGCCGCCATGGAGTGCGCGGGTGAGGGCGCCAGGCCCTGCCTCACCTGCCGCCATTGCCGCAAGGTCCTCTCCGCCATCCATCCCGATGTCACCGTTGTCCACGACTATGAGCGCAAGACCATCCCTGTGGAGGATCTCCGCGCCTTGCGTGCCGACGCGTATATCCGCCCCAACGAGGGTGAGCGCAAGGTCTATATTTTTGATGACTGCACCCAGCTCAGCGACGCGGACCAGAATGTGCTTTTGAAGATCATCGAAGAGGGCCCGCCCTATGCCGCCTTTTTCTTCTGTGCCGAGACCTCCGCTCTGCTTTTGCCCACGGTGCGTTCCCGCTGCACGGAATTCAAGCTCTCCGGGGAGGATAACGACACGGATTATTCCCAGGCGCAAGCCCTCTGCCACATTTTGAAGCCCCGCAACCGCGCTGAGCTCACCGCCTTTTTCATCGGTCTTGAGGTGAGCAAGGTCACCCGCGACGAGGTCTTTGCCCTTCTTGCCGCCGCGCGGGACATTCTCTCCGCCGCCCTTGCCGCGCTTTACGGCAAGCCCCCCTCGCCGCAATTTGCCGCGGCTGTGGACGCTCTCACGCAAAACTTGACAAAAAAGCAAATCGTAGGCACAATAGAAATGTTGGAAAAGTATTCTGCCCAGAGCAGATTTAATGTAGGCGTAGGTCACCTTGCCGGTGCCCTCGCCGCTGAATTGGAGGCTATCCTTGACTGAAGTAATCAGCGTTCGCTTTCTGAGCGGACATAAAAGTTATGATTTCGATCCCCGCGGCCTTACCGTTGCCGTGGGCGACGATGTGATCGTGGAAACTTCTCAGGGCGTGGAATTCGCCGTCTGCTGCGAAGGAAACCACGAAGTCCAAGACGAGGCCGTGGTGCAGCCCCTGTGCCCCGTGATCCGTCTTGCCACCGATGCTGACCGCCGCACCCTTGAGCGCAACCGCGCCAAGGAGACGGAGGCATTCAACATCTGCCAGGACAAGATCGCAGACCATCAGCTGGAAATGAAGCTGGTGGATGTCTCCTGCAATTTTGACGGCAACAAGATCATTTTCTTCTTCACCGCCGACGGCCGCGTGGACTTCCGCGAGCTGGTGAAGGATCTGGCAGCCATCTTCCGCGCCCGCATCGAACTGCGCCAGATCGGCGTGCGTGATGAGGCCAAGATGCTGGGCGGTCTGGGTATCTGCGGCCGGCCCTTCTGCTGCAAGCAGTTTTTGCCGGACTTCGTGCCCGTATCCATCAAGATGGCAAAAACCCAGAATCTCTCTTTGAACCCCACCAAGATCTCCGGCACCTGCGGCCGCCTCATGTGCTGCCTCAAGTACGAGCAGGACGCTTATGAAGACGCCGCCAAGCGCATGCCCAAAAACGATTCCTTCGTCCAGACCCCTGACGGGCCCGGCAATGTCTGCGAAGTGAACCTTCTCAAAGAGCAGGTAAAAGTCCGTCTGGACGATCATAATGACGCGCCCCGCACCTATCACAACTGCGAAGTTCAGGTGCTGCGCAACGGCAAGGGCTCCCGTGACGGGATCGAGATCCCCGATGCGCGCCCCGCCCGCTATGTAAAGCCTGCCGAGGATGAGCTCGTTGTTCCCGAGCTGGTGTACCGCGGCGATCTGGAAGAATCCATTCTGGTGGCTGAAGCCGCCTTTGACGATGCGCCCACCCGCGAGAGCAGCAGCCGCCGCAAGTCCTCTTCCCGCCGCGGCCGCGGCCGCCGCAAGGGCTCTCCTTCCGCAGCAGCCGCTGCCGAGCAGCCCAAAAAGGAAGAAAAGAGCGCGGCAAAGGAGGTTGGCAAAAAGCCGCAGGAGAATAAGCCCCGCCACAATAAGCCCCCCAAGGGCGCTTCCCCCAAGCAGGGCGCTCCCAAGGGCGCGCCCGCCAAGCAAACCGGTGAAGCCGCCGCTCCCGCCGGCAAGGCCGAAGGCACCGGCAAGTCCCGCCGCACCCATCGCCGCGGCGGCCGCCAGAGAGGCGGCAGCAACGGCGCCTCCCGCGCAAACGCCAAAGAGTAAAGTCAAAAAAAGTCTGACAATACGCGCAGGGTGACCTGCGCGTATTTCTGCAAGAGGTGATCTCATGGGCATATTTGACCGCTGGCTCATCGCCTGCGACTTTGATAATACCATCACGAACACCCACGGCGTTCCCGTGCCGGAAGAGTATATCTCCGGAGAAAACGCCGCGGCCATCCGCGCTTTTATGGAAGGCGGCGGCACCTTCGCCGTGGCCACGGGCCGCTCTTTGCCCGACGCCCGCCCCGTAGCGCTCTCCGTACCCTCCAATGCCCCCACCATCATCTATAACGGCGCCGCCATCTATGACTACGAAAAGGAAACCTATGTAGACGCCGTTTTCCTCACCGATTCCGCGCCCCGCATCCGCGACTACATGGCCGCCGTGCTGGAAAGTTTTCCACATCTGGGTGCGGAATTCTACCACGAGGGGGATCTCATCCATGCCTGCGCCGTCAATGAGCATGTACTCTATCACCGCCGCCTTTCCGACGCGCCCATGATCGAGGTGGAGACCCCCGCCTCTGTTCCCGACCCCATCGTGAAGGTCCTTCTGGAGGGCCCCGCGGAAACGGTGAAGGCCGCCGAAGAATTCATCCTTGCCCAGAGCTGGGCAGGGGAGGTGGAGCTCATCTACTCCTTCGACACGCTGCTGGAGGTCACCGCCGTGGGCGGCAATAAGGCAGACGCCGTAGGTCGCCTTGCCAAAATGCTCTCCGTTGACCCCGATAAGATCTGCTGCGCCGGCGACCATCTGAATGATATCCCCATGCTCCTTGCCGCCGCCGTAGCCTTTGCCCCCGTCTCCGCCAGAGACGAGGTGAAGGCCCTGCCCCGCATCCGCCTCATAGCCCGCCCCGAAGACGGCTCCATGGCAGACCTTTTGGAAAAACTCCGCGCCATAGCCGAGGCGTGAAATCGTAAAGATTCCCTCACAGATTCTGTTAGAAACACTAATAACACAGGGCAAAAATAATCAAAAAATTCACAAAATATGCGAAAAACCCCTTGTAAGCAGGGGAGATAGTATAGTATAATCACATTGATTATGGGCGTTTATGAAGTGCGCCTGTGATCACCCCGAAATTATGTCTATTTTTTATATTAATTTATACGGAGGAACAGTAAAATGGCAAATCTGGATCTGACCAAGTATGGCATTACCGGTACTACCGAAGTAGTGCACAACCCCAGCTACGAAGTACTCTTCGAGGCTGAAATGGATCCCTCTCTCGAAGGCTTTGAAAAGGGCCAGCTCACCGAACTGGGTGCTGTCAACGTTATGACCGGTATCTACACCGGCCGCTCCCCCAAGGACAAGTTCATCGTTATGGACGAAAACTCCAAGGACACCGTTTGGTGGACTTCCGACGAATTCAAGAACGACAACAAGCCCGCTTCCAAGGAAGCTTGGGACGCTTGCAAGGCTCTGGCTCAGAAGGAACTTTCCAACAAGAAGCTCTA